>NZ_KI273127.1:109359-109624 GCF_000469565.1 Oribacterium sp. oral taxon 078 str. F0263
CGGACAAACGGCAGAAAGGGCGGCAGCTTGATAGCTCTATGCCGATGCCGTCCCGCCAGATTGTTAAATGCCATTGCAGGGCGGAACCGTGAGCATAAGTCTTACGCGGTATTCGCATTCCGGATCTGCCGCCCAGCCGCTTTGTCTGTCCGCACACAGGCCGTCTGCCGCCCCGGCGTTTAGCGATTTGGTCTTTTAAAATCGCTTATGCGCCGCTGGCTGCGCTGCTTTCGCAGCTCAGAGACTCGGCTTCGCCCGGGTGGCT
>NZ_KI273127.1:109724-130233 GCF_000469565.1 Oribacterium sp. oral taxon 078 str. F0263
TCCGAGTCTGCCTGATGGCAGACTTCTGCGCTCTGGCTGCGGCAGTCGGAGTGAGAACGTCCTGTGTCGGGCGGACAAACGGCAGAAAGGGCGGCAGCTTGATAGTTCTATGCCGATGCCGTCCCGCCAGATTGTCAAATGCCATTACACGGCGGAACAGTGAGCATAAGTCTCACGCGGTATTCGCTGCTGCCGCAGCTCCTATACCGCTGACAGGTATTCGCATTCCACGCTGCAAAAAACAGCAGCGCTGCATGCTCATACCTGTTGTCCCGTCAAATAGCCAAATGCTCCTGCAAGCGAGCTTGCCTCGCATTTGTCTGCTTGACGGAGACTTATGCAGTATAATCGATTTCTCAGTCAACGTCCATAGCAGTGAACTGTAGTAGAAAACTGCAATAGAGAACCATAGTGAAAAGGAGTTCCCGATGAATTACCGCATCATGCATGAGACGGAGCGCTCTCTCCGCCTTCGTCTCCGTTATGCTCCCCTCGGAGAGTCCGAGGAAGCACTGCTTCGCTTCCGGCTTCAAAAGCTGCCCTCTGTGCGCTCTGTCTCCTTCTTTCGGCAGACCGGAGGCATCCTGATCTCCTTTTCCGGCGGGAGGGAAGAGATTCTCTCTCTCCTTCTCCGCGGGGAGGAGGAAGAGCTGCGCCGCTCCGCGCGCTGTCTGGATTTCCTCACGAATCTTTTAGAGAAGAATGCTCCCAAAAGGAAAGAGGCGGCTCTGTCCCCCAGTCTTAAAAAGCGGCTCCGCTCGGAGATTATCACAGAGGCCTTCATCGATCTCCTTCTCCCGATGCCGATCAGCATGGCTTACCATGTTTTCAAGTTTCTGGAGCTGGAAAGGATGTGAGAAGCTTCCCCTGCCTAGGGGCTTTCGAGCTCTTCGATCCTGTAGGAAGAGCAGGGAAACCAGACCCGCTTCCCGGGTCCGAGCAAAAAGATGAGCGCGTGCTTCGCCCGCGTAGCCGCGACATATTCCAGCCTCGTGAGTTTATCCTCTCTGCTCCCTTTCTCATCGGCCTCTCCCTCTGCTCTTTTCTTCTCTTTTCCTCCTCCCGGGAGGGCCCGTTCCCTCTCCCCGCGGATTTTTCCTTCGCCGGTCACGATCACGACATTGGCATTTAAGCCCTTTGAGCAGCGGGCCTCCAGTACGGGGACACCCGTCCTCTCACAGGACGAAAGAGCTCTCCGGAAAAGCTGAGTCCGGCTCCGGTCCGGACAGAGCACGAGATAATCCTTCTCCCGGAGGGCCGGGTACTTTTGGTCGAGGTATTCCATGAGCTCCTTTAAGAGAGCGGCTTCGGAGAGCTCCTCTTCCCGCTGCCCTCCCTCCTTCTCAGAGGGCGGAGAGCCCGGATAGCGGTAGATCCCGGTCAGAGAAAAGCTCCTTCCTCCCGAGATCTGGCGGGAGTGCATCTCCAGGTGATCCTTCATTTTCTCCCGGAAATTCTCATTGACCCAGGAGACGATCTCTCCGTTTGCCCGATAGTTGTCCAGGAGCACGATCACGCTGGCATTCCTCTGCCTCTCCATCCGCTTCCTCATCTCCCAAAAGGCGCTGAGTCCTCCCTCACCCGACTGAAAGATCATCTGTCTCGGGTCCCCGACCATAAAAAGCGAATTTTTCCGAAGTCTTCCTCTCCGGTCAGAGGCCAGCGTAAGGAGAAGTCTCTGCTGCACGCGGTCCAGATCCTGCAGCTCATCCGCATAGATCTTCCGAAACCGTCTCCGAAGCTTTTCCATAAGCTCCGGTCTTTCGCGGAGAAGCTCCAGGACCCGGCCGGGAAGCTCACGGCGGGCCGGAACAGCCTCCTCGGTATAGGTCTCCAGCACCCAGCGGCAGAACGAGTAGATCGTCTGAATCCTGATCTCGGAGAGCTTCTGCCTGCTTTTTTGCAGGAGGGCATTGCCCCTGGATTCTCCGTTCAGCTCCCGGTAGAGATGCTTTCGGATCTTCCTTCGAAACTCCCGGACGGCCTCTCTCGTAAAGGCGAGGAGAAGAAAGGAGGAGAGCTTCTCTCCCGCCTTGATCTGCGAAAGAATCCTCCGGGAAAGAAGCGTCGTCTTCCCGATGCCCGGCCCCGCGATGATGAGAAGGTTGTCCTCCGCATTTTGGATGTAATCCCTCTTCTGCTGCTCGCTCCAGCTCTCCTTCGGTCTCTCCATCCCCTCCTCCCGAATAAGAAAGCGGGAGGAATCCAGGATTCCCCCCGCCGCTTTTACTCCACCTTGGACGCAAGGCTGAGTCCCATGCTCTCCAGCTTGTTCAGAATCTCATCCAGTGATTTCCTGCCCATATTCCGCACCTTCATAAGGTCGTCCATCGTCTTCTCACAGAGATCCTCTACCGTGTTGATGCCGGCCCGCTTTAAGCAGTTATAGGAGCGCACACTGAGCTCGAGCTCATCGATGCTCTTGTTCATCTCGTCCTGGACATCCTCGACCGCTGTATTCCCCGGCAGAAACGGCTCCTTCACCGTATTGTCCATGTCGATGAAAAGCTGCAGATGCGTCTGCATGATTTTCGCCGCGAGAGAGACCGCATCGTCCGGCGCCAGCGTCCCGTTCGTCATGACATCGAGGACCAGCCTTTCGCTTCGGCCAAGATCCTTTACGGAGACATTGACCTTTGTGACCGGCGTATAGACCGCATCCACTGCGATGACTCCGATCGGAAGCTCGCTGTGGTCCCGCGTATTCGCGCCGTCATAGCCTCTCCCCTTTGTGATCTTCATCTCCATGTAGAGCTTCGCATCCTTCCCGGAGAGCGTCGCGATGACCTGCTCCGGATTGACGATCTCAATCTCCGAGCTCACCCGGATATCCGCTGCCCGGATGACACCCTCTCCGGCGTAGTCGATATAGGCCATCACCGCCTCATCACTGGACGAGGTATTCCGCACGGCCAGCTTCTTCAGGTTCATGATGATCTCCGAGACATCCTCCTTCACTCCCGCGATAGAAGAAAACTCGTGATAGACACTCTCTACCTTCACCTCACTGATTGCCGCGCCGGGCATGGAGGAGAGCAGGATTCTCCGAAGAGAGTTGCCAAGCACGGTCGCCTCACCCTTTACCAGGGGCGCACACGAAAATCTTCCAAATCTTTTGTCTTCAGAAAGCTCAATGACCTCCAACTCCGGTTTCCTGTAATTTTCCATCTACTTAACTCCTGATTCCTTCCTTTTAATCCCCGATCTAAGCGGGGAAGGCCCGCGGCTTTCAGCGATCCCTGACAGTCCTCTGCTTCGGAACCGCGATTGAGAGAATCCACCGCGCTGCCTCGGGCTTTTGGCGCTTTATTCTGATTTCTCCCGCCGACTTTGAATATTATCCGCTATTATACATAGTTCTGTCAATATATGCATTTGTTTAGGCAGCCATTCCCCCGCCCTCCAATCCCTTCGCCCTGCCGCTGCTTCGGACGAGAATTTCCTCCATGGGAACCGAAAGAAGGAGACTCAGGGCATAGAGATTCTCAAGGCTCGGAAGCGTCCTCCCCTGCTGCCAGCGGTAGACCGCCTGAGGCTCCAGGAATCCCATGAAATCGGCGATATCGCGCACCCGGATTCCCCTCTCCCTTCGAAGCTTCGCAATGTTCCGTCCGGTCGCTTTCACATCAATCCGTGGATATTCCATCTTCGTTTCCCTCCTCTCAGAAAATATTTTCCTATCTTAATCTATCATACTCGAATCAAGCCAGTTTTTGTCCCTTATTTTTTTCTTAATTCCTCATAAGCTTCTTATAATAAATATAAATCATGAAAACAGAAGACAGCTCCGAGGTCCTAAAACCAGGGAGCTGCCAGGCAAAGCTGATGACGGGAATCGGACCCGTGACCTCCGCACTACCAATGCGACGCACTACCGACTGTGCTACATCAGCGCTTCTGAGTTTCCAAAAACTCAAAATGCAGAAGATGGGAGTTGAACCCACACGAGTGTTAGCTCACACGGACCTGAACCGTGCGCGTCTGCCATTCCGCCACTTCTGCGAACTTGGATATGATAGCATGGAAAAAAAATGCTGTCAATGGCTTTTATTGACAGACAAAGATCTCTCCGCTCTCCTCCCCGGATTCCGAAAAGCGGAGCCTATCCCCTGTCTCCGTCTCCCGAAGGATCCACCGGAGAAGCTCCTCCGTGATTCGCTCCCCCGGGGCGAGGACGGGGATCCCCGGCGGGTATGCATAGAGATATTCCCCGGAGATCTCTCCCAGGGAGCTCCCGATCGGAATGAGTCTGTGCGCTCTCTCTGCAGCTTCCCCGAGAGAAAGCGCAGACTCCGGGAGGGGCAAGGCGCTCCCATAAAAGACTCCCTCCTCTCCCTTCCCATCAGAAGAAATTCGTTTTACTGTCAAAAAAGGAGGAGCTGTATTCTTCTCGCGGAGAGAGAGCTCCCGATCCAGCGTCTTCATCGCATCGGAAAGACGCCGATAGGCCTCCTCCGGATCGAGCGGACTCGTCATCGCAAGGCAGTTTCTCCCAAGGCTCATCTCCGTCTCGATCGAAAAGCGCTCCCGGAGCGCTTCTGAAAGCGCCGCCCCGCTCATCCCCCGCTCCTTGCAGTGCAGTAAAAGCTTTCCCGGATCCCGGTCAAAAAAGCGCTCCCCTCCCCTTCCCTTCAAAATAGAAAAATTTTGAAGCCCGGCGAGCTCCCTCTCGAAGGCGGCGAGACAGCTTCCCCAGTGGGAAAAAAGCTCCTCTCCCCGGGAGAGAAGAAGCTCCGTGCAGCTGTCCAGAGAGAGGAGGAGAGGATAGGAGGGAGAGGAGCTCTCGAAGACCGCAAGGCGCCTTTCGACCTCCCTTTCCGAGATCAGCTCGCTCTTCCAGTGCAGCCAGGCGGTCTGTGTGAGGCTTGGGAGCGTCTTATGGACGCTTTGCACGCAAAGATCCGCGCCGAGCTGGATCGCGGAGCGCGGAAAAAAGCTCTTTCCTTCCCTCTCCAGGCCAAAGTGCGCCCCGTGCGCTTCATCCACATAAAGAGGAACTCCCCTCTCGTGGCAGAGCGCGGCGATCGACTCGATATCCGAGACGATGCCCTCATAGCTTGGACTTGTCAGGATGAGAGCCCTGCTTTTCGGATAGCGGCGGAGGAGACGCTCCGCCTCCTCCGCCCGGACGCTCCCGAAAATCCCGAACTCCTCCTCCCAGTCCGGAAGGAGCCAATGCACCTTCAGGTTCCGAAGCTGCGCGGCGTGATAGACGGAGCGGTGGCAGTTTCTCGCCGCGATCACCTCATCCCCCGGCCTTGTCATCGCGAAGATCCCCGCGAGATTTCCGCAGCTGCTCCCATTTACAAGATACCAGGTCCGCCCCGCTCCGTAGAGCTCTGCGCTCCGGCGCATCGCCCTGAGAAGCATCCCCGAGGCGTCATGCAGATCATCCGTCTCCGGAAGCTCCGTCAGATCCACAGCATAGGGAAGGCCGTTATCGAAGAGCGCCGTCCTCTTATGCCCCGGCATGTGGAAGGGATAGCGCCCCTTCGAAAGATACGCCTCGATCTCTCTCTGTAATTCGCCCTTTCTCAACATCTCTCCTCCCCGGGGGATTGCGGGGAAGTCTCCTCTCTGACTGCATTGAAATCGTTATGCGCTCCAATGACTCCCTCCCCCGGGCCTTCCGGGGAAGCCTTTTTCCCTGCTGCGCTCTGAAGGCTCTTTCCGAAATCGCAGAGCGCGGAAAAAACGGCGGAGATCCCCCTCCCCTGATCCGTCAGGAAGTATTCCACCGCGGGAGGCTTTCCGGGCCAGACGTTTCTTCGGATGATTCCGAGGCTCTCCAGGTCCTGAAGCTCCCTGCTGAGTGTCCTCGCACTGATCTCTCCGACTCTTCTTTGCATCTCGTTAAAACGGAGCGGACCGCTTCTCCAAAGCTGCCACGCGATTCGAAGTCTCCACCTTCCGGATAAAACCCTGAGACCGAGTTCCATCGGACAGGAGTCCTCTACAGAGAGCGACACTGCCATTTCTTTTCCCTTCCTCAAGAACAGCTGTCGGAACGCTCTGCCCGGGACCGGCTTTTGACAGCTGCTAACCAAAAAGTGCGTACTTGTTTCCCCCAAAAAAGGATGCTACCTTCTCTCTGTTTCCTTTTCCCGGCTAAGTTCTGAAAGGAGAAAAGCATGATTATCGACAGTCACGAGCATGTCATTCTGCCGGCAGAGTCACAGCTTGAAAAGCTGAAGAGGGCGTCCGTGGACAAGGCCGTTCTCTTCTACACCACTCCTCATCCCGAGAAGGCAAAAAACTATGGAGAATGGAAGGAGGAGATGGCAAAGCTCTTTCGAATTCTCTCCGGAGAAAGCACGGAAAAGAGCAATTCCGAGAGAATCCACAGAGGAAATCAGGAGCTCCTCCGCTCCATCCGCGCCTTCCCCGAGCATTTCACCGGCTTCGGAGGGGTCCCGCTCGGACTCGGGCTCACAGAGACCGGAAGCTGGATCGAGGAGGAGATCCTCGGAAACGGCTTACGGGGGATCGGCGAGTACACGCCGGGCTCAGAGGAGCAGATCCGGCAGCTCGAGACCGTATTCCAGGCTCTGCAGGACCTCCCGGAGCTTCCGGTCTGGGTGCACTGCTTCCATCCTGTCACATCCTCCGGCCTTAAAATCCTGATAGAGCTCCATCGAAAATACCCGTCCGTCCCCCTCATTTTCGGTCACAGCGGAGGCTGGAACTGGCAGATGCTCCTGGAGTATGCAAAAAGTGCAAAGAAAGCCTATATCGATACCTCGGCATCCTTCTCCTCTCTCGTTCTGAAAATGCTTCTCTCCGAGCTTCCGGAGCGCTGCCTCTTCAGCTCCGATGCCCCCTACGGAGAGCCCCTTCTCTGCCGGCAGGGGATCGAATTCGCAAGTCCCGAAAAGTGGATCGCAGAGCGGGTGCTCGGGGAAAATATCAGAGAGCTTCTCTCTCTCTGATCCCCTTTGCGATATCCCTAAGGCAGCCCTCCTCAAAGGGATTTCTGAGTCCGGCATCCCGGATCAGGACATCGAAAAAGTCGGAGGCCCCGGCCCTGCAGAGCTTCAGATAGCTCTCCCAGGCGGACTTCCAGTCCCTGTCCATCCAGTTTTTGTACTGAAGCGCGTCCGTCCCCGCGATGCAGTAGTCAATATAGTAGAAGGGGCTATCATAGATATGATGCTGCTTTTGCCAAAAGCCCCCTTCCTCATAGTAGGGATTCCCGCTGTAGTCAAGGTGCGGCTTATAGCGCCTCTCCAGATCCCTCCAAACTCTCCTTCTTTCCTTCGGAGAAAGTCCCGGGTCCTCGTAGACGATATTCTGGAACTCGTCCACCATCACTCCGTAGGGAAGAAAGCTGAGAGTCTCCTCAAGATGCATCCGAAGATAATCCCCCGCCCTCTCTCCAAAGAGAAGCGGCATCCAGGGCTCCGTGAAGAACTCCATGGACATCGAATGCGTCTCCGCGGTCTCCATCGTGAGGTCATTGTGCTCCCGGATCGGAAGATCCGCCGTGAGATAGCCCTGGAAGGCGTGCCCGCACTCATGCGTGATCACATCCGCATCCCCGGAGCTTCCATTGAAATTCGCAAAGATAAAGGGGACGCGGTAATCCGCAAGCATCGTCATATAGCCGCCGGTCCTCTTATTCTTCCGCCCGAGGACATCGAAAAGCTCCATCTCACACATGGTATTCATAAAACGCGCGGTCTCCGGCGAGAGCTCATCGTACATCCTCTTCCCCGCGGCAAGGATCTCCTCCGCTGTCCCGACCGGTCTGGGATTTCCATTCGGAAAATAGACCCCCTCATCGATATAGCTTAGCCTCGAAAGCCCGAGCCTCTCCCGCCGCCTTTCGTGCAGAAGCTCCGCGAGGGGCACGATCTCCTGCTCGACCTGCTTTCGGAAGGAACGGATCTCGGAGGGACCGTAGCAGTTTCGGTTCATCCTGGCATAGCCGAGCGGAAGGAAATTCTCATGCCCCATCATCCGCCCCTGCTTCGTCCGGTTTCGAACCAATTTTTCATAGAAATCATCCAGCTCTTCCCTGTGCTCCGAGAAAAAGGCCGTATATTTCTTCCAGGCTCTCTCCCGGACAGAGCGGTCCGGGCTCGTGAGATAGGGCTGCATGAGAGAAAGATTCAGCTTCTCCCCCTCCCAGTCGATCTTCGCGGTGGCAAGCAGCTTATTGTATGCTGTAGAGAGCGCGTTCTCCTCCTGCATGAGCGGAATCAGCTTCTCATCCATCGCCTCCATCGCGAGGGAAATGTTTTTAAAGGCCACTCTCCCGATCCTTTCCTCCAGGTAGGGGCGAAAGCGCGAGAAATAGAGCTTTTTCTGATATTCCACGACGAGATTCTGAAAAATCGGCATATTCCGGTCGTAATGCTTCTGCTCCTCCGAATAATACTCATCCGTCATATCGATGTCGTTTCGGATCATCGCAAGATTCATCTCCGTGAGTACATGGTTGCTGAGCCTGTAGTACTCCCTGTGGATCTCGAACTGCTCCTCCCCGGAGACCGCTCTCTCTATCCGCTCCATCAGGGAGTAAAAATCCTGCTTCAGCTTCTGAAAATCAATCCTCTCGTAAGGGATCTCTGAAAATTTCATCCTGCCTCCTTTTTTATGAGCTTCCGCCGCCAGGCGGGGACTCGTATCGTAAATCTTAATTTTTTCTTTCCTTGATTCCACAGCGGCTTCCGGGATATCATGGTTTTTGTCACAGCTTTTTTCATGACACGCTAATCTTATAGGGAAAAGCGGAAAATGTCAAAATGGGAGGATTTATGAAAAAAGGAAAACTTTTGATTCTTTCACTCAGCGCAGCTTTGCTTCTCTCCGCCTGCGGCGGGACGAAGGCTGCGGAAAGCAAGAGCGAAAAGCAGACAACGGAGGCAGAGAGTAAGGAAGCAAGCGGAAAGGACAAAGACAAAAAGGAGAGCTCCGGGGACGAGAAGAAAGAGTCCTCTTCTTCCAAGGATGAGAAGGGGGATTCGAAGGACAGCGGAAAGAATGAAAAGATCCGCGGAAAGCTGGACGGAAAGAGCTATGTCAACGAAAATCTCGGCATACGCTACACGCTCCCGGACGGCTGGTCCTTTGCGACAGAGGAGCAGCTGCAGCAGATGAACGGGGCGATCAGCGATACGGTCGACGACGAGACTCTCTCAAAGTCCCTGGAAAACGGCTCTGTCTTCGTTGAGCTCTACGCGGCAAACGCGGAGCTCTCGGATTCCATCAATATAACCATACAGAACGCGGGCATCGCCTTTGGTGTCGCGGGGAATGCCGAGGCCGCGATCGACGCCTCCATCGTCGTGGAGCAAAAGCTCTTTGAGCAGCAGGGCTTTACCGATGTCTCCGTCAAAAAGGGAGAGGGAAGCTTCGCCGGAAAGAGCATGAGCTGCATTGATGCCGTACTCGGAAAGGACGGGCTTACGCTCTATGAAAAGCAGTTTATCCTAAAGCAGGGGAACTATGCCGTGACCATCACAGCGAGCTCTGCCAATGAAAACCGGACAGAGGAGCTCATGAAGGCCTTTACCGAAAATTGATTCTCGTCTGTTCTATCTATAAAGGACCGCCGCTTTTTTGCGGCGGTCCTTTTTCCCGGCCTTTTCCATCCGGTCTTCTTCTCTCTCCGGCTGAGTTCGCGTCTTCTCATGAGGCATGCTGTTCGCTGCCCTGCTCTTATCTGTCCCTTCTTCTGTTATCTTTCTCTTCTGCCGCCCCGCTTTAGCGAAGGACAGCTGGAGAACTCAGGACCGCCGGAGCGGAAGGAATCCGACATTACTTCTCAGCCTCTTTCGAAGTATTTCCTAAACTCCTGGAGGATCTCATCCTCGCTGTCTCCCTGGGAGCTCTGTCCCTGCTGCTCCTCCTTCTGCCGCGCGGAGCTCTTCTGTTTCTCCGACTTCGGAGCGGCACTCAGTGTGATCGTGAGCTCCTTCTCCTCGTACTTCCCGTTCCCGGAGAGCCTCTGGACGGTGAGCTTTACGCTCTCCCCCGCCTTATAGCGGGCGAGGAGGGAGCTGAGATCATCGAGGCTTTCGACGCTCTGCCCGTCGAAGCTTGTGATGATATCCTTTTCCTGAAGCCCCGCATCCGCGGCCTTTGACTCCTCCGTGATCTTATAGACGTAGATCCCCTCCGGCATGCCGTAGGCATTTGCCGTCTGACTGTCCACCGTCTTTGCCTGGATCCCGAGATAGCCTCTGTCCTCCTGGGAGACCTTTGATCTTGTGGTCTTCGTGGAGAGCTCATTTACGATGTTCTCCGCCTTCTTACTCGGGATGGAATATCCCATTCCCTCGACCTTTGTATCGGAGTACTTCGCCACATTGATGCCGATGACCTGGCCGCTCATATTCAGAAGGGCACCGCCGGAATTTCCCGGATTGATCGCGGCATCGGTCTGGATGAGCCCGCTCTCGGTGCCGTTCTCCGTCTCGATCTCCCGATCCTTCGCGGATACGATCCCGGTCGTCACGGACTGCCCGTAGCCGAGCGCATTTCCGATCGCGACGACCTGATCGCCGACCTGAAGACTGTCGGAATCCCCGAACTCCGCGACCTTGATCTTTTCCAGGGTCTCCTTGGAGAGATCGGAGAGCTTTATAGCGATGACGGCCAGATCCGCGCTGCTGTCCTCCCCCTTGATCTCCGCGTCCGCGCTTTTTCCATCGACGAACTGGACGCTCAGGGAGCTGGAATTCTCCACCACATGGTGATTCGTCACGACGAGAAGCTCCGTATCGTTCTTTCCGATGATGACGCCCGATCCGCTCGCCGCGGTCTCCCCGCTCTGCTCTCCTCCGCCGAAGATCGAATAGCCATTTTGCTTATACTGCATCATATTGGTGATGGATACGACGGAGGGCATCGCGGATTTTACGATGGACGAGACCGACTCCGCACTCTCCCCGCTCTCCGTCTTCTCGCTTTTATTCAAGGGAATGGAGCTGCCCTTCTCCGCTCCCTTCAAAAGAGTGTCTGCCTGGGACGCGGAGCTCTCTGCGGCCGTCTCTCTGGAAATGCCCCGGCCCGCGAGAACGTTTACCCCGACCATCGCGCCTCCCGCCACCGTTCCGAAGACCAGCGCACTGGCGAGAAGCCCCGCTACCTGCCCTTTTCTTCTTCTGCCTTCTCTTACCGGCTCTCTTTTATCCTCTCTTCTTTCTTCTCTCTCTTCCATATCTTCCATGCTTTACCTCCTCTATATCGGCTCCCGGTTCCGGTATTCCCTCCCCGGAAAGCTCTTATCTTCTTATCCTGACGAGGAAAAGGATAGCAGGAAAATGTGGCAGAAAAATGTTGAAAGCGTGATGATTCTGTGTCCTCTCGAATCATCACGCTCTCTTATTACATGCTTTTTACATGCTTTTATGCGCTCTTAGTGTTTCGCTCTCTTTAAAAAGCGGCTCGTCCTGTCGCCCTTCTCTCTTACCATGGCTCCGGATTCCTCCGACGGCCCAAGGCTCATAAAAAGTACGGCCCTGGATCAGGAAAGCCCAGTTTTTCCGGGCTCGGAGACCGCGAGGATCAGTGCCTGATAGCCCTCCAGTCTGATCCTCCGGCCCCGGATCTCGCTCTGATCCACATTGGACAAAAGCACGGCCTTGACATCCACAGGGAGCTCGATCTCCCTCTCCTCTTTTCGGAAATTCCCGAGCACCAGAAGGCAGTTCTTCTCCCCTCTTCGGTAAAAGGCCATGAGGCGGCTCTCCTCCTGCATGAACGGCTCAAAGTCCCCGTAGACGATGCTGTCTTTATATTCCGGATCGCTCCGAAGCGCGATGAGCTTCCTGTAGTAGCGGAGCACGGAGTCCGGGTCCCTCTCCTCCGCCTCGACATTGATCTCCCTATAGTTCGGATTCGGAGAGAGCCAGGGCTTCCCCTTTGTAAAGCCCGCATTCTCCTTGTCGCTCCACTGCATCGGCGTCCTCGCATTGTCCCGGGAAAAGCGGTTCACCGAGCGAAGCGCCTCCTCCTCGGAGAGCCCGGCCTGAAGCGAAATCTGATACTCGTCGAGCGTAGAAATATCGTCGACCTCCTCGATGGAATGGAGCTTTATATTCTCCATTCCGATCTCCTGCCCCTGGTAGAGGAAGGGAAGCCCCCGGAGCATGAGCTGCATCGTCCCGAGGAACTTCTTGCTCCGCCTGCTGAGCTCCTCCGGGGGGATATAGCGGCTCACTCCCCTCGGCTCATCGTGATTTTCTATGATCGTAGAGATGAAGCCGATATCCCCTACCAGTCTCTGCGTCTCAAAGCAGGCGTCCCGGTAATCGTCCGGCGTGATCTGTCTGCAGTCATACCAGCCCTTCCCGGACCTTCCGAAGATGTTGGAGCGGAAGTCGAACATGGAGGAGAAATAGCCGTCCGGGCCGATGAACTCCGGAATCTGCTCCTCCGTCTCATTGAAGACCTCCCCCACGGTAAAGGCCCCGTGCGGGCGGAACGTGCGGTCCCGCATCTCCCGGAGAAAGTCCCCGATTCCCTTCGCCGCATAGATCATATTCGTGCAGGAGGCCATGCCGTCCTCCCGGTCCGGCGGGAAATCGTGTCCGCGGAGCGGGAAGACCTTTTTGATATTTAAGATGGCGTCGATGCGAAAGCCCGCGATCCCCTTGTCCAGCCACCAGTTGATCATACGGTAGATCTCTTCCCGAAGCTTCGGATTCTCCCAGTTTAAATCCGGCTGCTTTTTGTGAAAGAGATGGAGATAATAGCGGTTGCTCCCGGGGATCTTCTCCCAGGCGGAGCCGCCGAAGTAGGAGCGCCAGTTGTTCGGCTCATGCCCGTCTACCCCCTCCTCGAAGAAAAAGTAATCCGCGTAGGGGCCGTCCGGATCCGCGATGGCCTTCTGAAACCAGCTGTGCTCGTCGGAGCAATGATTCACCACAAGGTCCAGCACGATCGCGATATCCCGCTTCTTCGCTTCCCGGATCAGCTCATCCATATCCTCATTGCTTCCAAAGCGGGGATCGATCCTGTAGTAATCCGCGATATCATAGCCCTGATCCGCAAGAGGCGAGAGATAGCAGGGGGAGATCCAGACGATCCCGATGCCGAGCTCTCTGAGATAGTCGAGCTTCTCTATAATTCCCCGGAGATCCCCGATCCCATTTCCCTTGGTATCGAGAAAGCTCTTCGGATAGATCTGATAGGCGACCTTCTGCTGCCACCATTCTTTTTTCATTATCATAATTCCCTTCTAAGCATCATGACAGACGCCGCTTCTATTCTCCAGCACATAGGCCTCATAGGGCGCAAGGCGGCCGCCTTGCGGCGATCTCCCCTCCATATTGTGGATGAGGAGCTCTCCCGCGAGAAACCTCTCCTCCGGAAGATACTCCCTCTCCCTCTCCGAAAAATTCGCGGCTACCAGAAGCTCCCGATCCGGAAGATACCTCCGATAGACAAAGAGCTCCGGATCCTCCGGGAGCAAAAGCTCAAAATGCCCGTAGACGATGAGCTCTGAACTGTGGCGAAGTGAGATCAGCTTCTGATAGTAATAAAAGACAGAGTCCGGGCGGCTGAGCTCCTCCTCCGCGTTGATCTCCCGGTAATTCGGATTGACGGGGATCCAGGGCTTTCCGCTCGTAAAGCCCGCATTTTCCTCCGCGCTCCACTGCATCGGCGTCCTCGCATTATCCCGGCTCTTTGCGGCGATCATGGGAAGGAGCTTCGAGCCCTCCAGCTTAAGCTTCTCCGTGAGCTCCGAATAGGCGTTGACGGATTCCAGATCCTTAAACTCCTCCGGACTTTTAAAGGGGTAGTTGCTCA
The DNA here is from genome assembly GCF_000469565.1 of Oribacterium sp. oral taxon 078 str. F0263. Taxonomy (NCBI): domain Bacteria; kingdom Bacillati; phylum Bacillota; class Clostridia; order Lachnospirales; family Lachnospiraceae; genus Oribacterium; species Oribacterium sp. oral taxon 078. Next base: position 123,486 of record NZ_KI273127.1, read on the forward strand.
TGGCAAGCTCCTCCCCCTGATAGATATAGGGCGTGCCCTGCATCATATGAAGGACGGTCGCGATGCACTTTGCCGATCTCTCGCGGTATTCCGCGCTGTCATTTCCGAGCCGGGAGACGATGCGCGGCTGATCGTGATTACAGAGGAAGAGGCTGTTCCAGGCCACGCCGTCCAGGCCGAGCTGCCACTTCGCAAGATTCTTCTTTAAGTGGAGGAGGGGCATCTTCTCCGTGCTCCACTTAAAGCCGTAGTCTCTGTTTCCATCCAGGCTCACATGCTCAAACTGAAAGACCATGTTTAGCTCGGAGCCGTCGCTGTTCGCGTATTTCTTTGCCTCCTCCAAGGTGACTCCGGCTGTCTCTCCAACCGTCATGAGCTCATGGCGGGACAGGACTCTCCGGTTCATCTCCTTAAGGTACTCGTGGACATGGGGCCCGTTTGCGCAGATTCCCGGATCTCCGTATAGGCCGCCTCTGACCGGGGCGTCCGGAAGGCCCTCCGGCTTTGAGATCAGAGAGATGACATCCATCCGGAAGCCGTCGATTCCCTTTTCGCACCAGCGCTCCATCATCGAAAAGATCTCGTCCCGGACCTTCGGATTCTCCCAGTTGAGATCGGGCTGCTTTTTCGAGAAAAGGTGCAGATAATACTGTCCCCTTCCCTCGTCATACTGCCAGGCGGAGCCGGAGAAGCAGGAGCCCCAGTTGTTCGGCTCGTGTCCCGATACCGGATCCCTCCAGAGATAGAAGTCGCTCTTTTCGTTCTCCCTGTCCCTCCGACTCTCGATAAACCAGCGGTGCTCATCCGAGGTATGATTTACGACGAGGTCCATCACGATCTTAATCCCCTTCTCGTGGGCCTCGGAGAGGAGGGCTTCAAAGTCCTCCATCGTGCCGAATTCCTTCATGATCTTCTCGTAATCCGAGATATCATAGCCATTGTCATCGTTCGGAGACTGATAGATCGGAGAAAGCCAGATCACATCGATTCCGAGCTTTTTCAGATAATCCAGCTTTGAGCGAATCCCGTTGAGATCCCCGATCCCGTCCCCGTCGCTGTCGCAGAAGCTCCGGGGATAGATCTGATAGACCACACTTTCCTTCCACCACGTTTTCTTCATTCTCTTCTCCCAGCTATATTTTTACACGCCTATATCACAGCACTTATGCAAAGGCCGACTTCTTTGAAGGGCCCGGTTCTTCACCGAAATACGGATTCCCCCCGCAGTCCTCCACGGTCTCTCGTTCCATGATGCATACCGGAAGGCGGATATCCCTCCTCGGAAGCTCCCTCTCCTTTTCTCTTCGGAGGAGCCGAAGGAGCTCCCTCACCGCCCTCGTCCCCTTCTCTCTCATGTCCTGACAGACCGTGGTCAGCGCCGGTCGATAACGCTCTCCCTCGCGAATCCCGTCAAAGCCCGCAATGGAGAGCTCATCGGGCACGGAAATCCCCCTGTCCCGGCAGAAGCCCAGAAACTCCAGCGCGAGGAGATCCGAGGTCAGAAAGAGCGCGGTGCAGCCAAAGAAATTTTTCTGCTGCAGCTTCATGAACTGCTCCCTCCTCCTTTTGGGATTCCGGCTCAGATCGAGGGCCCAGCACTCCTCCGGCCTCTGCCCCCATTCCTCATAGGCGGCCAGGTAGCCGAGATAGCGCGCGCTGTCGATAAACTGCGGATCGAAATGATCCCTCCCCTCCTCCCGGGAGAGAAAACCGATCCTTCGATGCCCCCTCTGGAGAAGGTAGGAGGTCATCTCCTTCCCCCCCTCGTAGTCACAGAGCCCCACATTGACGAAGTCCCGATCCTCCTCCTGAAAGCAGGTATCGATCGTCACGATGGGGACATCCAGCTGCTCTCTCAGCGTATAATAGCCCTGCCTCTTGCAGCCCAGGACGATGACGCCCTCCACATTCCAGGCCAGCGCCATCTTCCGGCACTCCTCCATATCGGGATTGCTGTAGAGCATCAGGAAATATCCCTTCCTCTGCACCTCGGTCTCCACGGCCGCGATGACCGAGGAGACGAAGGGATCCTGGACGATGCTGGTCCGCCTCTCGTTCTGGTAGGCGAGGACCAGTGCGATCAGGCAGGAGCCCCGGCTGGCCATGAGCCTCGCCCCCATATTGGAGACATAGCGCTGCTCCTCCAGGATCCGCCGCACCTTTTCAAAGGTCTCTCCGGAGACCCGATCCCGTCTCCCGTGAATCACATTGGCGACGGTGGACGGGCTTACCTTCGCCAATTTCGCGATATCCTTGATACTGTGCAAGCTCTTCCTCCAAAATCTCCTTTTTTACGCTGTATTATATCGCGGCGGGGCAGAGAGCGTGTTTCAATTGCTGTATTTCGAGGGGACAGTGCCGTGAGCTCTTTCCGCATCCTGAGAGAAGCCGGCTGCTGCCTCACGGCTACAGCCGGTTTCAAGTCCCGGACTTCGAAGAAGCGAAGCAGCGCGTAAGACGGATCTTTATTGGCACTGCAAGGCTCCGGGGCAGCAGCCGATCTTCGCGCCGGCAGAGCACTGCGAAGTTTCAAAGCACTGCCGGTATCAGCCCTTGACCGCGCCCTCTACCATGCCGCTCATGATCTGCTTCTGACCGATCAAAAAGACGATAATCATGGGGAGCATCGCGAGAAGCGCCGCACCGAGAATCAGATTCCACTGCCTCACATAGGAGCCCACAAAGGCCTGCACCGCCACGGGAAGCGTCTTCACCTTTCCGTTCTGCCCGAGCATCAGGGAGGGCAGAAGGTAATCATTCCAGAGCCACATCCCGTTTAAGATGGTCAGTGTCGTAATAACCGGCCGAAGGAGCGGAAAAATGATCCGGAAGAAGGTCCCCTCCGGGGAGCAGCCGTCGATCGCGGCCGCCTCCTCGAGCTCATAGGGAACCCCTTTGATAAAACCCGTCAGGATGAAGACCGTCATGGCTCCTCCGAAGCCGCAGTAGGCGAAGATCAAGCCTGGCACGGACTGGAGCATATTGATCCCCACGAATTTTCCGACATCCCGGAAGGTCGCGATCAGGGGAAGCATGACGACCTGGAAGGGAATGATCATGGATGCGATAAAGATCATATAGATCGCGATCGCCCAGCCCCTCTTATGATTCCTGCTGATGACCCAGGCCGCCATACTCCCAAAGAGGATCAAAAGCACGAGGGAGGCGACGGTTATCACCGCCGAGGTGCCAAAGGCATACCAGAAGCGGAAGTTCGAGTTGTTGATGACAGCATTCAGATTCTCCGTGAGCTGGGAAAAGGATGCGCCGTGCATCCCCACCGGGTCCTGCACGATATCCGTCTGCTTCTTGAAGGAGTTCACCAGCACAAGGTAAAAAGGAGAGAGCACATAGAGCGCGATGAGAACGCCGATCACAAAAAGTATGGCCCTCTTGGAGCGTCTTGTCGTCTTCATCACATTTCCACCTCCCTGCTGTTGGAGATCCTCACCTGAATCAGAGAAATCACCGCCAGGATGAGGAAGAAAAGCACTGCCTTCGCCTGCGCCACCGCATAGCTGTTCTTCGCGATCGCGGTATTATAGATATTTAAAGCGAGCATCTGCGTGCCGTTTGAGAGATAGGCCCCCATAAAATTCGGGACCGACCCCGCGCCGTTCGTCAAAGCCATGTTCACATCAAACTGCTTGAAGGCCGCGGTCAGCGTGAGGAAGGTACAGATCGTGATCGTAGACGCGATCATCGGAAGCTTCACCTTGAAAAGCGTCTCCACCGCGTTCGCGCCGTCGATCTGCGCGGCCTCCAGGACATCTCCCGGAATCTGCGTGAGCCCGGTCACATAGATCAGCATGATATAGCCCGCGCTCTGCCAAAGATAGGCCACGATGATCGCCGCCATGGCCCCGTTTGTCTTCGCGAGGAGAGAGACGCCGCCGGTGAATTTGATGAAGACATTGTTGAAGACAAACTGCCAGATATAGCCAAGCACGATGCCGCCGATCAGGTTCGGAAGAAAGTACGCGGCCCGGAAGAAGCCGATGCCCCTCAGCTTCTGAGAGCAAAGAAGGGCGAGCAGAAAGCCGATCAGATTGACCAAAATCACATTCAGAAGCACAAAGAGGAAGGTGATCATAACCGACCAGAGGAAGGCCGGATCCCGGAACATGTTCTGGTAGTTCGAAAATCCCACGAACTTCTTAAATCCGATCCCGGTCCAGTCCGTAAAGGAATAGCCGATCCCAAGGATCAGAGGGATGATCACCGTCACAAAGAAGGTAAAAAGAAGCGGAAAGAGAAAGATAAAATAGACGATCCTCCGGTGATGCCTCTGGCTGGGAAAGGAATAAAGCCCGAGGAGGGAGATGAGAATCCCCGCCGTCAGCATGGCTCCTCTCCCGCGAAAAGCGCTTCCCATGAAGTCCATGACCAGCGAAGCCGCAAAAAGGAGGATTCCGAAAAGGATCAGAACTCCCGAAGGCACTCCGGATCTTGCTGATTTCATACATAACCCCCTTACGGAAAAGTGAGAAAAAGGAGCGGACAGAGGAAGGGAGGAGCGGCAGAAGCCGCCCCTCCTCCACAGCTTTCTGCTCCTCAGGAAGCGTAATACTGCGCACAGACCTGCGACATGGTATCGGTAAAGGCCTTGGCATCCTTGATATTCCCCTGCGCATAGTCCTGATAGACTACGCCGAGCGCATTCAGCGCAATGCCGTCCTTATTTCCGAGCCAGTGCCAGCCGGAGGTCTTCTCCGCCTTCTGGTACTCCACGATGGTCTGGGCAAACGGATCCTCCGCGACGAAGCTGCAGGACTTGAACGGGCTGATGAAGCCGGCCTTATTCACGAGGATGTCCTGTCCCTTCTCCCCTGCGACCCAGTTTAAGAACTTCTTCGCCTCCTCGGCATTGTCATTCTTGAATACGGACCACCAGGAGGGAGAATTCGTGAGGATGGTATCCTGCCCTTCCTCAAAGGCATAGGGGATCATTCCCACCTTGAACTTCCCGGCCTTCTCATAGGCGTCCTTATCGTCCGTCGTCATCGTCGCCCCGATCCAGGAGCCCTGCGTCACGAACGCGTACTTTCCGGAGGAGAAGTTCAGAATCTGCTGATCATAGGTCCCGGAAACCAGGAGATTCGGATCGGAATACTTATTGAAAAGTCCCACCATCTCCGCATATTTCTCGAAGCGATCGCTGTCGAGCTTTCCGCCGTCCTTCAGGAGATCAAAGTACTTCGAGTCGTCTCTCTTCAGTCCCTCATCCTCATAGACGCCGAAGAGATGATTTCCCGTGGACCAGTAGAGATTCGTCGCCTCCGCGCAGTAGCCGATGACGGCATCCAAGCCGAGCTCCGACTTCTTCGAGTCCAGAGTCTCGAAGGCCTTCTTCATAGACTCCGGCCCGGTGATGCTCTTCGGATCGATGCCGGCCTTCTCCAGGATGTCCGCATTATAGGCAAGGCCGATCGCCTCCACCGTGTAGGGGAAGCCGTAGATCTTCCCGTCCTTATACTTATAGGCGGCGTCCGTATCGGAGACCCAGGGCTGATCGCTCAGATCCTCCAAAAGATCCTGTCCGCACCAATTTTCAAAGTCCGCGTCAGCACCGTTCACGAAGATGTCCGGCATGTTTCCGGCCTGATAATAGCCCTTCAGGGTTCCCTGAATATCGATGCCGCCTCCCATGGACTCGATATTGACCTTTACTCCGGTCTCCTCCTCGTACTTTGCGGCGAGCTCCTTCAGCGCGGCGTCAACCTCGATCTTTCCGTTTACAAGGCGAAGCTCCTTGCCTCCCTTTCCATCGGCCTTGCTCTCCTTGCCGTCCGCCTTGCTCTCCTTGCCGTCCGCCTTGCTCTCGCCTGCGGACTCATCCGTCTTCGCCGCGCTGCTTCCCGCGGAATCGCTCTGAGAAGAGCCGCAGGCAGCCAATGCGGAAGCCGCCATAAGAGCAGCCAGGGCGATGGACAGTGATCTTTTTTTCATAGTACCTTCCCTCCAAAAATATACTTTCAACCCCTGTTTCCAAGCCGAAATCATCGGCGATGTCTCAATAATAGCAGTGAGATCGGTCTTTTGCAAGTACAATTTCTACATTTCACACAGTAAATCTAAATTAAAAGCTTTATTTTTTCAAAGTGTTTGCCAACACCTGCATAAGATTAAAGACGAAGCCAGGCTTTTTCTCTGTTCGGCATCCTGGCCTGCCGCCGATTCTTCGATCGAATCGACTGGGATGAATTCAGGCATCTGCGGCCCGCCCTGTTGAGAACTCTGCAATTCCTGCCCTGGGCCAGGGCCGCATTTTTCCGGCAGCAGGAGCCGCAGGGCTTCTCTCGGATTCAGATTCGGCAGGCGCTGAGTGCTTTCAATGCAAAAGGGAAGAAGGCCCGGCCCGGCAGATGCCAAACAGAAGTCTTCACAGATGACGGACGCTGAGCGCTTTCAGAGCAAAGGAGAGGAGGGCCCGGAGTTAAGACGGCAAATGGAAGCCTTCGCAGATCGCAGGTGCTGAACGCTTTCAGAATAGAGAAGAGGAGGACCCGACTTGGCAAACAGATGTCTTCGCAGATGTCAGGCGCTGAGCGTTTTCAGAGCTCGGGGAGACGGAGCCTTCCTAAACGGAGAAAGGGAGAGTGCAGCTGACAGACAGCAAAACAGGCCGGAGGACAGATTCTTTTGAATCCGCCCTCCGGCCTGTTTTACAAAAGAAGGATTTGCAAGAAAATAAGCAAACTGGCATCTCCTGCACGACCCGGATCGGAATCGAACCGACGACCTCCGC
>NZ_KI273128.1:0-106318 GCF_000469565.1 Oribacterium sp. oral taxon 078 str. F0263
GCCACTCCTGTTACAACTATAGTATATCACAACAAACTGCAAAAGGAGCTCATCAAGAAAGCTAACAACAAGCAGGACTACAATGCCATCGCGGACGAGATCTTCCGGCTAAAGGAGCAGAAAGAAAAAGCTGCCGTCGACAGCCACAGCCGCGAGGAATCCATGAAGCGGATCAAGGAACTGCAGGACTTCATCGGCCAGCAGGCAACCGAGGTCACAGACTTCGACGAGGAGCTTGTCAGACGGCTCATCGAAAAGGTCACCGTTTTCACCGACCACTTTACGGTCGAATTCAAATCCGGTGTAAGCGTCGATATTACAGAATAAGAGCAAGCTGCCCTTGGGATTAACCGTAAGGGCGCTTGCTCTCTTTTATTTGTGATCTATATTTTTTTCACTTGTCGGTATCCATCCCAGCATTTGCAAGGAAGTCTTTTATCTTTTTCTCAAATTTGTCGGCCCTGACCAATGCTAACCCTTCATTCTCATCTCCAAGAATCACCAGCTTGCATCCGCCGGTCAGCCCGAACAATTCCCGCGCTTCTTTAGGGATCACGATCTGGCCACGTTCGCTTATTGCGACTGTCCCGAATATATGCTTACCGGCAGGTGCCGGTGCCAAAGGCGTATTCTCTACACGATGTTCCCGGATCAGACTGTCAATGGTGACCCCGTAGACGTCAGCCAGAATGGCGCACTTCTCTATATCCGGTATTGTCTCACCGCTCTCCCATTTCCCATATGCCTGACGGGAAATATCTATTTTCTCCGCTATTTCCTCCTGCGAAAAGCCTTTTAATTTCCGCAGCATAATCAGATTCTCTTTCAGCAAACCAAAATCCTCATTTCTGTAATGAATTAACCGACTGGATATAAAAATCGCTATGAACGGTATGTATTACATGATCACTTGTATCTGTCTCCACAAGACTGCAATTTTCTCCGATGTATGAAACGGCACGCTCTGCCTGCTCACGCGATGCGGCGCACAGGTAAGTTCCGTCATCAGCCACCTGTTCTTTTGCATGGATGTACACACATGGAACTTCAATATCCGACAGAATATCTTCATGCTTTAAACCATGATTCCAGCTCAAGTCGTAAAACCGTTCCCCATATGCAAAATCATACTCTCTTGCATATTCAAACACAGACCATATGGAAGAAGGAAGGAATCCGATCTTTACTGCTTTATCAGGATGCTTGTCATGATACCCCTGGGCATAATTTGCAATACCGGGCATCGCGTTTTTCATAAACAGCTGTCCCCAGTAACAGTGGCGGAGGTAATAAGCTTCCCAGCACTCCGTCTTGTCTGAATTATTGTATTCATGCAAAGTCTTAAACGTGTCCTTATAGGCAAAGCTGTCCTCCCAGCCTTCTCCCTCCGTCGAAAATATCGGAGGATCTTCAAGCACCACGCCAGCAATGTTCTCACCGCCGTATGCCGCAACATATGCCGCCGTGATCGCTCCGTTAGAATGCCCCGAAACAACTGTAGGCTTCCCGATGACATTGTTGATAAACCAAATCAGGTCGTCGCCGTTCACATCAAGATAATAGAGGCTTTCATCATGTGATGATTCACCGTGTCCGTATACATCGACGGCGTAAATATGCCAGTTCCTACTGAGCTCGGGCATGACAAGCGCATAGTCTTCCCAAATGCTCATCTGTCCGTGGATCAGGAGAAGCGGAGGTTTGTCATTCTCAACCTCTCCGTAATTGATGATACTGCCGGTCGGTAATGTGGTCTGCTTTTCAGCAGCATGAACTTCCTTCAACGCCTTCTCATATTTGTCATACCAATGAATGTTTCGATACCAATATATCCCGAATGCTATACCAGCTATGGCGACAATGATCAGGATAATTATTAAAACGATTTTTACCGCATTCATTTCGCACCCTCTTTCAGTAGTTTCTATACTAATTTTACCCGAGGGCGTGCGTTGTTTCCACCAACCAAACGTGGCATATTTATATGACTTTTGTCATCTTTGGTTGCATATCAGCATACATTCATGTGTCTTCTATAATTTTCCGACATCTATCCTGAACACTCAATAAACCCCTGACATCTAACTCGAACACCCGACCCTGACATCTATCTCGGCAACCCAACCCTATCACATTTTAGCCATAAATCGGCTTTGGATAAGTTACCACGGACAAGTCTCCCGCTCGACCATTCCGAGACGATCGAATCCCGGAAAGTGTCTGATTTCAAAGGCTTTTACACACCTTAGTCCCTGACCCTTGACATCAAGACAACCGTCTCCACGTGCACCGTCTCCGGGAAGTTGTCAAAGGGGCGGACGCGCTTCAGCTCATAGTCATGCTCCCGGAGATATTTTATATCCCGGGCGAGGGTCGCCGGATCGCAGCTGACATAGATGAGGCGCTCCGGAGACATGGAGATGATAGTTTCCAGGCATCTTTCGTCGCAGCCCTTTCTGGGAGGGTCCACGCAGACAAGGTCGATCCGCTCTCCCGGGTGCTCCGCATGCCAGCGCGGCAGGAGCTCTTCCGCTGCCCCGGTGAAAAAATATGCATTTTCAATGCCGTTCCGCTCTGCATTTTCCCTGGCATCCCGGACGGCATCCGGAATGATTTCAATCCCGTAGACTCTTCCCGCGGCGGCTGAGAGGAGGAGGGAGATCGTTCCGATCCCGCAATAGAGGTCAAAGACATTCTCCGTCCCGCTGAGCGCGGAAAACTCCAGTACGGTTTCGTAGATCCGCTCCGTCTGTACCGGATTCACCTGATAAAAGGAAAGAGGCGAGATGCGGAAACGGATTCCCTGAATCCGGTCCTCGATGAAGCCGGGGCCGTAGAGATTCACGATCTCCCGCCCCATGATGACATTGTCTCTCCCCGTGTGGATGCTGAAGGAGAAGCTTCTCAGTCGGATCTTGCTCCGCGTTCTCTTTCCTCTATTCTCCCGGCCTTCCTCCTTACCTGCGGAAGGGAATTCCGCTCCGAAGCCTTCTCCCTCCGAGCCTTCCGGATCGGGAGTCTCCGCCTCTTTTAATTCTGAGAGGAGACTCTCCCAATGCGGGAGGCTTCGTCCGTTTATGACAAGACAGAGCATCCATTCTCCGCTGTAATAGCCCTTCCGGATAAGCGCGTGCCTTATAAGCCCCTTCCCGCTCCCTTCGTCATAGGGCGGGATATCAAAACGCTCCATCCAGCGAAGGAGGATGGAGAGAATATCCCGGTTCTCCTCCGCCCCGATCAGGCAGTCCTCACAGGGAATAAGCCGGTGGCTCCTTCCCGCATAGAATCCGGCGGAAGGCCTTCCCATCCGATCCCGTGCGATCGGATACTGGGCTTTGTTTCGATAGCGGAGCGGATTCTCCATCCCGACGATCGGATCCGAAATTTCTCTCAGAAACGCCTCCTCCACGCCCCCGATCCGGCAAAGATCTGTGAAAAGCTTTCGCGTTTTGAACTTAAGCTGCGCGGAATATTTAAGGCTCTGAAGCTGGCAGCCGCCGCACTGTCCCGCGATCCGGCAGGGGGCCTCCACCCGATCCGGGGAAGGGGTGAGGAGCTCTATAAGCCGCGCAAAGCCGTAGTGCTTCTTCAGCTTCAGAGCCTGGGCCAAAATCCTGTCTCCGATGAGGGCTCCCTTTACCAGCCAGACAAATCCATCCTTTTTTCCGATCCCGAGTCCCTCCTCGGAAAGGTCCGTGATCGTGAGTTCCAATCGTTCATTCTTTTGCATCTTTACCCCATCGCTATACTGAAAAAATCTCCCTGACCCCTCCTTCACGTTGTCTGCCGTCCGCTGTCCAAAGCCCAGAACTGCTCTCCCATAGTCTCTGAGACACAGTCTATCAGTCGCTTTGCGGCCGGGGAGGCATCCCGAAGGGAGGGAAGGGAGATCCCGAGCGTGACATACTGCGGGGGAGAGAAGGGGAGCTCCGCGACCTCTCCCTTCCATCTTTTCGAGATCAGACGCTGATTAAAGCTGATGCCAAGCCCCGCTTCGACCATATTGTAGGTTGCAAAGCCGTCCCTCGTCGAGAAGGGGCTATGCGGCCGGATCCCATATCGACTGAGGAGGCGATCCTGATCGGTGTCCTGATCCGGTGCGGTATGAATGAAGTCCTCCTCCGCCAGTCTCTCCAGAGGAAAGGAGGCCTCTCCCGCAAGAGGATGCTTCTTCGGAAGCCATACGACAAGCTCATCCCGAAAAATCGGAAGCCAGTCACAGTCCCTTCTCCTCGGCTCTGCCCCGAGACAGCAGTCGACGGAGCGCTCTCCGAGCCAGTGCGACATCTCTTCGTTTCCTCCCTCCCTGAGACGAATGATGATCTTCGGATAGCGCTTCTTAAATCTCTTCAGGATCTCCGGCATCCACATCGCGGAAATACTGTAGTAGCAGCCGATTGTGAGGGAGCCGCTCACAATGCCTCGGATCTCCGCCGCGGATTGCTCTGCCCTCTGCTGTGCCCTCCGCAGCTCCCGGAACAAGGGCAGCATCTCCTTCCCGTTTTCCGTGAGACGGACACCACGTCTGCTCCGGATAAAGAGGGGAAAGCCGAGCTCCTCCTCCAGCGAGCTTATCATCCTGGTGATCCCGGACTGCGTATAGTCCAGGCGCTCCGCGGCCGCGGTCAGGCTTCCCTGCTCCGCGGCAAGAAGGACGGCTTCGCATTGCAGGGCTTCCACGGCGTCTCTCCTTCCGCTTCATGACAGAATGTCATGACTTTCATGATACTTCTCCGTTTGCGTCATAGTTGCTTTTATTCTACAATTCAGTTAGGAAAAGAGCAAGGAAAAGCAGGCTCAGGCCGGGCACAGAGCTCAGGCGGAAAGGAAATTCTATGGACGGTCGCTTACCTTTTTCGTGTGATTATCTGCAGGGCGCTCATCCCAGGATCTTGAAGAGGCTTTCGGAGAGCAATTTCGAGAGCGAAGCGGGCTATGGGGAGGATTCCTTTTCCGAGGTGGCGAGGGAAAGGATCCGCCTGGCCTGCGCCTCCCCGGACGCGGAGATCTATTTTCTCCTCGGCGGCACCCAGAGCAATGCGACGGTGATCGATGCTCTCCTTCGGATGTATCAGGGCGTGATCGCGGCGGACAGCGGCCATATCAATGTCCATGAAACCGGCGCGATCGAGGCGGACGGACACAAGGTTCTGACACTGAAAAACCACGAGGGAAAGATCTCCGCATCGCAGATCGAGGCCCTCCTCCTCGCCTATCAAAATGACGAAAACCAAAAGCATATGGTCATGCCCGGCATGGTCTATCTCTCCCATCCGACCGAATACGGAAGCCTCTACTCGAAGGCGGAGCTTCGCGAGATCAGTGAGCTCTGCCGCTCATATCACATTCCCCTCTATCTGGACGGCGCAAGGCTCGCCTATGCCCTGGCCTGCCCGGAAAATGATCTGAGTCTTTCGGATATCGCAAAGCTCTGCGATGTCTTCTATATCGGAGGGACAAAGTGCGGTGCTTTACTCGGAGAGGCCGTCGTCATACCAAAAAGGGGCCTGATCCCTCATATGACTTCTATCATAAAGCAGCACGGCGCCCTCCTCGAAAAGGGGCGAATCCTCGGAATCCAGTTTGACGAGCTCTTCCGGGATCGGCTCTATGAAAGGATCGGTGTCCCGGCCATACGAGAGGCCGGGAGAATCCGGAACGCCCTGCTCGCGATGAACATTCCGCTCTGCTTTGATTCCCCGAGCAACCAGATTTTCTGTCTCCTGGAAAACCGCTTTCTGCGGGCTCTCGCAGAGAAAGTGGATTTCAGCCTCTGGGAAAGATATGACGAAGCGCATTCCATCATCCGCCTCGCGACAAGCTGGGCAAGCCGCCCCGAGGACAGTGAGGCGCTCATCGCCTGCTTCGCGGAAAAGAGCGGGAGAAAGGCGGGCTGAAGCGGGAAAGAGGGGGGCGGCTGAGGCTTCAGAGCAGCTGTTCCTGCTCAAGCCGAAGTCCGCTCCGAAGCATCTCTTCGATCAAGCTGTGAAAAATCCGGTACTCCGGATCTCCGAGCAGAGCCTCCAGTTTCCTCCGATAGCTCTCCCCGCAAAGCGGAAGAGCTCTGTCCCTATAGCTTCTCAGGGTCTCGGTGTCCATTCGGTACGGTTTTAGCTCCGGGACGATATTTCGCTTAAGCCTTGCGAAGATCCGAAAGCCTCCGAGGTCGATATCACTCCAGTGGAAATAGGAAATGGCGCTCCCCGCCCTTTTTCCCGCCTCATAGATTTTCCGAAACCAGCGTCCCCTCAGAGGACTGTAGAAGCCTCCGTGCCAGATCACGAGCTCTAAGGGAGAGCGTTTTTTCAGATACCAGAGATAATTTGCGAGATTTTCGATAAAGAGCACCCGCTCCACCCCGGAAAGCTCCAGTCTTTTGATATGCCGAAATGTCTCGGAATTCAGGTAGGCTCCGTAACATTCTCCATAAAATCGGATGGGCTCCTCTTCTTCCAGCCAGACGGAGATTCCGCCGCAAAATTGCAGTACCTCCGGCCAGCGGCAAAGACCATAATTCTCAAAAAGAGTCTCATCTCCCTGTCCTTCATACGGAGAATTCCGATCAATCTCTCGAAGAATCGAGAGAAGGGGAGCCTTCAGTATTTTCTCGAAATATTTGCTGTCCCCATAATTTCTTGCGCTGAATACCCGCTCTGTCTCCTCAGTTTTGTTTTTATAGAGAAAGAGAAGGGCCTGTAAAAGCTCTCCATTGATTCTCTCTCCTCTTCGGAAAAAGCGCGGAATCCTCTGCCTCTTTTCTATACTCTCCAGCATATCGAGGAGAAAACGCCGGATTCCAAGCTGCTGCTCCGCCTCCCCCGTTCTCCCCTCCCGGGCGGAAGGGGCCCCGGACTCTTCCTGACTTTCGGAAGCCCTGTCCTCTACCTCTATCGCAGAGAGCGTCTCCTCGATATTGATTCGAAGCCTCGCAAGCTGGGAGGAAAGAGGCGTCCTGTCAAGAAGATAATAAGCCCTTTCTCTTGCCTTTTCCCCGGAGAGAAGCCAGACGGACTCTACGAGATTTCCCCTCTCATAGCGGAGCCAGCTGTAGTCGAGGATGCCCTCCTCCTTCAGCTGGTCCAGCTCTGAGAGAAAGCTTTTTTTCTCATCGATATTTTCCATTGCCTGCGAGAGCGCGGCCTCCTTCATGGGATGAAGCAGTCTGCGCCGCCCTCCCTCATCCCCCTTTCGAAAGCCCGCGCTCCTTTCATAGCGGTCCAAAAGTGTCCTGAGAAGATATTCTCTATAGTTCATCGCGACTCTCCGCCCGGCTCATAGCCCGACTCCGGCTCTGTCTCCTCCTCGATCTCTCTTGGGTCAAAATACCGGGTAAAGGAATGGTGATGCTCCCGATAAACCGCGATGTTTCGGTCTACAATGGGCGCAATGTCCGGTATCTTATCCGGCGGCGCGGAAAAAATCGCCTGCAGCCCGAATCTTCGGAGAAGGACAATGCTCTCCCGGATCCTCTCCCCGTCCATTTTACTGAAGGCCTCGTCCAGTATGATGAGCCGGATGGTATTGGCCGCCGCGCTTCCCTTCATCCGGATCCGGCAAACCTGAGAGAAGGACGCAAGGAGTGAAATATAAAAGGGGAGCTGGGTCTCTCCCCCGGATTTTTTAAGGAGCGTCTTTGAGAGGCGCTGCTCCTCCCCCTGCTCATTGCTCACAATAAGGTCAAAGCTCAGATAGGTCTTATAATCCGTAAATTTCGCAATATTCTTTTCGTACTCCCGCTGCCTCTCCGCGGAAGGCTGCTCCTCGCTGATGACGAGGAGCTGAAAGAGCTCATCGATCTGCTTTTGATATTTTTTGTTAAAGGATTCCGAGGCGATATTCCAGCCGCCCGTATCCATGAGGAGAGGGTCTGTGATCATATTGTAATAATCCCTGTACTCCGATCTCGGACTCAGCACAAAATGATAGCGGTCCGTTCCGAAAACGCTGCGGCGAAGGGATTCATTCAGCTCTTGGATCTGTTCCCGGACCGATTCCACATTGGACTTCAGCTTCGCGATGAAATCATCCCGGAACTGGGCATAGGCCTTCTCCTTCGCGTCTCGGATCTTCCCGATATATTCGGGGAGCAGAATCTCCTTCTTCTCCCGAAGCTCCCTGTCGTAATCCTCATTGGAGTCCCTGTTCACGTCAAAGGGCATCCTGTAGAGAGAATTATAGCGCATCCTGAGACGCCCTCTCTCATCGAATTTTTTCTTGATCTCATTTTCCGTCAGTTTTGCCGCTCTCTGAAAGCTTTCCCGAAGGGAAAGGCTCGTCCTAGCGCCCTTCCGGGCCTGCTCTTTTAAAAAGCGCACTTCCCCCGTATTCTCAATCCAGTCCGGGGAGAAGTTCTCGGATATCGCCTCTTTTATCCTCTCGACTTCCTTCCGGAGTCTCGGAAGCTGTTCCTCCGACAGGAGCCTTCTCCTCTCCTGAAAGCTGCCAAGCTGCTTCTGGAGTCTCTCCCGTTCGTCCTCCCGTCTCTTCTGCTCCGCTCTCTTTTTCTGAATCTCCTCCCGGAGCCGATCGACATAGCTTAGGTCCAGCTTCTCAAGCTCCGCGGAAAGAATCTTCACCCTCTCTTTGAGTTTGGGAAGCTCCCTATAGGCACGGAGTGACTCCGCATGACTTTCCGCCTCATAGCTGGACAGAGCCTCCGCACGGCTCAGCTCCTCCATAAGCGCATGGTTTTTCGCCAAAATCCTCTCTTCTCTTTGGAGCTCCTCCTGCTCCTCCTTCAGCTTTTTCAGCAGGATCTTCGTGGATTTCCGCCCGATAAAGGGATCCTGATATCGCCTGGGATCGATTTTTCTCGCCACAAAATTCTTATAGAGCATAACGGAACGCGTAATGGAGGTCCGATGCTCCTTCAACTCCTCCACTCTCTCACACTTCATGACCTGTCCGAGGAGGTAGTCGATGAAAATGCGCGCGTCCTCATTTTCGGCCTCCAGCTCTTCCGCAAGGGAGCCGTCCCGCGCCTTAAAGCTCCCGCTCCGCTTAAGCTTTCCGATGTCGACAAGACCGGCATCATAGAGTCCCCGCTCTCTCCGCACTTCATCGTAGATTTTCAGAGCCTCTTCGTAATACTCCTCCGGGAGAAGGAGATAGAATTTCTGCCGGTCCAGATAGGCCTCAACCGCATTTCTCCACTCCGGATTCCGGACCTCCAAAAGCTCTGCGAGGATGGATACCGTGACCGTGTGAGCAGTCCTCTCAAAGAAAGTCTTCTCAAGGACCGCCTTAAGGCCGGTGACATAGGAAGGATAGGGCTTAAATCCCTTCTCAAGATCCCGGATCTTTGCCTCAAGCTCCGAAAGACGGGAGGAGAGCTGTCTCCTCCTTGCGCGAAGCTCCTCCCGATAGAGAAGGAAATCCTCCTTGAGCGCTGTGAGCTTCTCCGCCGCCAAGCGGAAGGGGAAGTCCGAGCTCTCCTCCGGCTCCCCTCCCTCCTCTCCGGGAAGACGAAGGCGGGAGAGCCGATCAAGCAGGGTGCGCTGCTCCTCCCCTCCCCGAAAGCCGCATTCCTCCGCCCTTTTCAGCCGAAGGCTCCAGTTCTCCCCGAAGCTTCGAAGCTTTTTCAGAGCTTCCTCCGCGGAGCCATGAAGCGCCCGGATCTCCTCCTCCGCCTCAGATATCCTTCCCTCCAGCTCCCTCGCCTTCTTTACAAGGTCGGAGCCGTGATACTCCTCCTCCAGCTTTTCGAGCTCCCAAAAGAGCTCTTCCCCTTCTCTCCGCAGAGACTGAATCCTCTCTTCCGTCTCCCGAAAAAGTCGCTCTGTCTCCAGAAGCTGTGCCTTTAAGCCCTCTTCCTCCCGGAGATACCCCTCCTTTTCCGCACGGACCACGATATAGCGCTGCTGCTTCAGCTTCTCCTTTTCCGCCTCATATCTCTCACTGAGAACCCGAATCTCCGTCAGCGCCTCCACCTTTTCCGTCGTCCGCTTCGCCTCATCCTCCAGGCTCTTGTACTGGCGGATACCGCTCTGCATCTCTTCCACGCGGATCTCATGCTTCACATCGCAGATCGACTCCGTGATGAATTTTTCGATATCTGTGATCGGCGTAAAGGGCACCGCTTTTTTAAAAAGGAGCCGGTACTTCCTCTTGATCTGGCCGAACTTTCCCTCCGTGACCTCCTGATAGCGGCGATTCGTATCATAGAATTCAAAGCCCTTCTTCCCCGCATAGCGATTCAGAAAAAGCTTCAGCCCGTTCAGGTCATAGGGTATGTCCGTCCTCTCGTCGATGAAGCAGTTCTCCGGAATTCCTTTCTGCGGGATGAGAAACCAGCGGTAATTCACCGAAAGCTCCCTCCCGCAGTCCGCGGCAAATCCCACCGTAAAGTATTTCCCCTTCTCCGTATCATAAAATTCCAGTGCGACATAGCTCGTGAACGGCCCCGTGCGAAGATACTCATAGCCCGCATCCCCATCATCCCCCATCTCCCCGTAGAGATACCCCTTGAGAGAGCGGACGGATTTCTGATTGGCCGCTTTATTAAAATAGGACCCGCTGCTGTCTCCGAGAATTACCAGCTGCAGGGCGTCGATAATAGTGGACTTTCCGGCCGCCGTCTTCCCCGTCAGGAAATTGATCATATCAAAGTCGATCAGTTCCTTCTCATAGCTGTACCAGCGGATCATGAGCATTCTCGTCAGCTTCTTCATTTCCCTTCGTCCTCCGCGGAAAACTCTTCTCCCTCCTCCGAATGGGACTCGCTTTCCTCCCCCGCCAAATTCCCGTCCCCCTCCTCGAGAAGTCTGTGCATCCCCGTGATCTGCTCGTTGGAGACCACAAAGAGGATCGTGGGCAGGATCAAAAGCCTCGTATCCGCGTCCTCCCACCTGCCTCCCGCCTTTTCCAGCAGGCGAAAATGCGAGAGTATGCGAAGGGAGGAGGAGAGCGCCAGGTTTGAGGGCTTCTTCCGGATCGCACCGACCGATATCATCTTGTGCACGAGGTCCGCGACACTGACGAAGATCTCCCGCGAGAGGGAGAGCTTCTCTCTCTCCTCCTCGTAGATCAGGCGAAGCGTATAGAGGATCAGCGTGCTCTGCTTGTCGAGTCTCAGCCGGTTTTCATCATACTCGCTCTGAAGGCTGATCACGCCGTAATTATTATCCCTCTCAAGATGAAAGGCACTGTAGGAAAAATATTCCTGAAAAAGCTCGAAGTTCCGCTCCACAAAGAGATACTCCGGGTTTGTCCTTGCGATATGATCTGTGAAGTCATAGCTTCGGGAGAGAAGGTAGCTGTGGGCAAGAAGTTTATTCACCATTCTCCGGAACTGCTCCTTCTCCGTCATATTCAGCTTTTCAAACTGCTCCTCCAGCATTCCCCTCTCCTTCTCCCTCTCCTTCTCCTCTGTCCGCTCTTTTCCTTCCCTTTTCCCGGAAGCAAAGCCGCGGCAGGCTGCAGCCATTTCGCTCTACATTCCCCTGAAAGAACTCTACACTGAAGGGAGCCCTCTTTTCTTCCCCTCGAAGCGTGCCGAGGAGAAAGAGGATGAAGTCCTCCGGGGAACGGATCGAGGCCTCTTCGCTGTAAAGCTCTCCCCTCTCCCCCATAATCGAGAGGATGTAGCGATCGATCTTCGCATCGCTGTACTGTCGGCGAAGCTCCGTGAGAAAGCCATCCACCGCGGCGGGGCTCTCCACTCTCCTTTCGAGAGGCTTCGCCTTTTCCCCCTCCCTTCTCTCCCCTTTGATCCGGTGGTAGAGAGACTGGCTGTCCAGGAAGCGGTGCCGGCTGAGGAGGAGCTTCCCCCTCATCTCATTGAGAATATCCTCTCTCCCGGCGTTTTTCAGAAGATCCACCAGATTTCCTCTCGCGCTCCGGTCTGCATTTACGATATAGCGAATCCTGTCAATGGAGGCATTCACATACTCGTTGTGCTTCGCATCCACTCCGGCAATCAGTTCCTCGATATTCTCGTAGGTATTGATGACGGCATTCAGCATGGCATAGCTCTCTTCTCTGCCCTGCTCCTCCGAGGAGAAGAGCCTTCTCCGGATCCCCTGTCCGACGATGCGGTCCATGACCTCCCGATCCATACTCCAGGCATTCAGAATGCGGAGGATCTCCCCCTTAAAGCGCGGCACGGAATCGATCGTCTTAAGGGGATAGTAGATCTGATCAAAGAGCTTCTCCTTGTATTGATCCAAATGCTCTCTCAGAAGGATATTGATGTCCTGCTGCCCGGCGAGGCGCTGATAGTAGCGCTTGATGCCATTAAAAAGGCTCTTTAGCTCATCCACCAGTTTTTCCGTGTTCTGATGGGCGCTCAGAAGAGCCTGAAGCTGAAAGTCCGGATTCTCTCCCGCATTTTTGAGCGCCGCATAGCTCGCATATACGTAGCTGTTGTACTCCCGGATCCTCTCATGGGAAAAATCATAGAGGAGATCCATGAAGGCCACCGCATAGTCCGGTACCGTCACGATCTCCTCAAAAGAGCCAGGCTCATACTCGATCTCAATCCAGCCGCAGTCCCGGAGCTTACGGAGCAGGAGGTGAACCTTGCCGGAGAGATCCTGGCTCTCCCCCTCCTCTCCGATCTCCATGGCCTCCTCGGAGAAATCCGCCGAGAGAAAGCTGTCCTCCAAAGAGTCCAGCATCATGGAGAAAAGCTCCGGACGGCGGATCAGAAGCTCCGTCTTAAAGGCGGTCCGGAGCACCATGAGCGCATCCACATAAAGCTCCTTTTTCTGTGCGCTGAGGATGCTGAAAAAGCGCTCCGGAATGATTTCAAAAATCCTCATAGAGGGAAGCTTCCTCCCCGGCGAAGCCCTGCATGCGGTTTTTCGGCGTTCTATGCCGCCGCAGTAGTCTCCGCCTCACTGCTGCCTGCCGCTTCACTCTCTCCTCCCTCTCCGGACTCGGCTGCGGAAGCGGACTCCTGAGCGCTCTCTCCGGAGCCTCCTTCGTTGATGTGCTCCTCCACGGTATAAGAATCCACGCCCCGCGTGACTGCCTCAGTCTTCAGTTCCTCCAGCGTCTGGAAGCCGTTGAAGTCGAGAATCCTCGAGATGCCCAGGAATTTGACGCCGGTATCAAACTGCACATAGTTTGTGGGGGTGCTGAAATAGCTGTCTATGCTGTAGCTTCCGTCCGGCTTCAAGAGGATCTGTGAAAAGCTCCCGTAATAGTAGTAGTTAAAATTCTGGTCGAAGCCGGCCTCCGGGAACTTCACATTTGCCGTCACCTTATAGACAAGCACCATGCGGTTTCCGCTTCTTCCCTCCTTCTTCGCATTGAGGAAATAGTTCCCGATATATTCCGCCCCGCTGTAGCTGACACCGGAATTGGACTGCCATGCGAGCTCCGCCTGGAGCTTATCCACAGTATCCTTCTTCATCTTTTCGAGAAGCTCCTCAGGAACCTCACTGTCCTTTTCCGCGTAGGCCGCGAGATTCTCAATCTTATATTCCTTTTTGAGGGGGGAGGGAGCGATCCCATGCTTCTGAATGAAATAAGAGACTCTCTCCTCATCGATGCTGGCCGTGACGCTGTCCCCATTCTTCAGATCATCCCTCTTGTCCAGCTCGATCGTGAGCTCCCGGATAAAATTGCTGTCGTCCTGAATCTCAAGGCTCGCCCTTCCGTTCGGAGAGGTCCCATCCAGCCTCAGCTCAATCTGCGCAAACGGATCAAAGGTCCTGATCTCCTCCAGTCCCTCCACCGTAAAGCTCTGATCCTCATGCTTCAGCTTGACCCCGAAGGTTTTCCGGATATCGCGGTCATCGTCCTTGTCCAAAGACCAGTGGAGCTGCACGGAGTCCCCGTTTTTCAGATCCGTCCTCTCTTTCGTATCGAGATCAGCGCTCACTTCGAGAAAGCGCTCGTAGAGGAAATCCGCCGGATCGTCACCTCGGGCAGCCCTCTTATAGGATCTCGCAAGCCTTCCCCGGCCAAAGCGGATCTTTTTCCTCCAGTCAGAGAGGAAGCGCTCCCGATCAAATTGGAGCTCCGCCTTCCCATATCCGTTATAGCCCTCATAGCTCACGCTGGTATAGGTACTCAGGTCGATGGTCTTCGTTTTACCCGTGAGCATAAGGGCGATCCCGACGACAAGGACGAGAAGAAGCACCGCTCCGATTCCGATTCCGAGGAAAAGAGCGGTTCTTTTTTTCTTCCCGGGTTCTCCGCTCTCTCCGCTCTTTACCGTCTGGTAACTCGTTCCCCCTTCTTCCTGAGCGGCCTTCGCTGCATTCTCCTTCTGCTGCCTCTCCGGCTTTTCCGAATTCTCCTTCTGCTGCACCTCCGGCTTTTCCGCGTCCTTCCCTTCCCCTGCTTTCTGCCCCTCTGCCTCAGTATTCTCCGGCTCCTGCTTTTCCTCCGCCGCGCTGTCCTTCTCCGCGGTCTCTCCGGAGCCCTGCCCCTCCTTCTTTTCCATCTCTTCCGGAGCCTGAGCCTCGCTGCGAAGAGCCGCATCTTCTTCCTTCCCCTCAGAGGGTTCCGGCGGCAGAGCTGCACCGCAATTTTGACAAAATCTCGCGTTTTCCTGTATCTCTTCCCCGCAATTCTTACATTTCATACGTACTCTTCTCCTTCCGCAGATGCCGTTCTCCCATCGCTGTCTCACCGGATAAGCGTCTGTCCCTTCCGATCAGGGATCCTTCCGGACAAAATCAGCATAATTCAGGCGCCCGGCACTGTCAAGTAAATCTCCACAGCGAAGGTCAGAGGCAAGAGGCAAAAAGCCATGCCTCACTCCTTCGCAGTCGAAAATTCGGAAGAAGCATTCCTCCGGCGCAGTTTTCGGCTCCCTTCTTTTTCTTTCGATTCCGGAAGGCTTTTTGGAAGGGATTGCCAAATGGCCTCAAATTTTTCTGTCGTTAACGCGGATAGGCAAAGATGCCTTTTTTCTCTATACTTTTATCGAGAGGTCCGCTTCTTCTGCCGGCCCCCTGATTCGGCCATACCGCTTCTATTGGTCTTTCATTGGCCTTCTATGGTTTTTTTCTCTTCCCCGCCGGGGATTTCTCCTTTCCCGCTTTCCAAGCGCGGATTTTCGTAAAATTCATTTCTTTTTTTCCTTCGGAGGTCTTCCATGGACAGAATTCTTGCGCTCTATGGGAAGGACCGCCTCTATATGGAGCGTCTTTTCCTCTATTTCTCCCACTGCGATTCCCCCTTTCGTCTCCAGCAGTTTCAAAGTGTCGAGGCCATCGAGGATTTCTCCGAGAAGAGGGAAATCCATGTCCTTCTCTCGACAGAGAGGCTTCTTCTGCCCGGGGTGAAGCATCCGGTCTATCTCTCGGAAACGCCTCCGGAGAAGGACTCCTCCGGGCCGCACGAGATCTATCGCTACCGCTCCGGCTCTGAAATACTCCGGGAGCTCTGCCGGCTCTACGGAGAGGAGCGTCGAGCCCCCATAGAAAAAGACGGGAGAGCGAAGCTCTATACGGTCTTTAGTCCGATCGGGCGTTCCGGGAAGACCAGTCTTTCGCTGAGCCTCGCAAAGACGCTCTCCGCTTCCATGCATACGCTTCTTCTGAGCTTTGAGGAAACAGCGGCTCCCGCCTCCTTCTATCGCGGAAAAGAGGGGAGCCTCACAGAGGCTCTCTATTACTTTAAAGAGGGGAAGCTGAACGCGCTCAGGCTTAACTCTCTCTGCTATCCTCTGGAGCACGCGGGCTTCTCTGTCCTTCCTCCGGTCCGAAATCCGGAGGATCTTTCGGCTCTTTCCGCTTCGGAGCTCGCCGATTTCACGGAGCTTCTGCTTTCCTCCTCCGGCTTTGATGCGGTCGTTCTCGACACAGACCCTCTGGTCTCCCGCATCGCCCCCATCTTTCCTCTCTCCGAACGGGTCCTGATCCCGGTCCGAGAGGATGCGTGCAGCAGAAGAAAGCTCTCGCAGTTCATTCATTATCTGGAATACTCCTCCCTCCTGGGCCGCCCGGAGCGCTTTGTGAAGCTCCTTCTCCCCCTCACGGAGGGAGAGGACCCGGCGTCCATCGCTGCTCTCCCGGAGAGCCTGCTCTCGGATTTTACCCTCTCCTTCGCAAAGCGCTGCCTGCTCTCCCCTGAGGAGGAGCTCCTGTTTCAGGAGGCGGAGGAAGAGGAGACAGAGGAAGATGAAGCTTCGGAGAGAGAGGACGGGGAGGACTCCCTCCCTCTTTCAGAGAAGCTTTCCGAGAGCCCGGAGGAGGTCTCGGAGATCGACCTCTGCCGGGGACTTTAAAAGGATTTTCGCGCTTCCCCCGCTCTCCACAGGGGAGAAGCAGCTGGAAGGAGAAAGAGATCCTTCGGATAAGAAGCGGACACGGGTAAAAGCCCGGAAGACAGCGAAAAGACCAACGGAAAATTAACGGAGAGATCCGAAAGGAGTCCCTTATGGAGTCACTGGAAGCGCTACGCCTGGAGCTTAAGTCTGAGCTTCTCTCTCTTCTCTCCAAAAGCTCCTTTACGGACAGAGAGCTTTTGGATCAGATTGACGGCGCCCTCCTTCCTCTGGAGGAGCTTAAGCTAAGGGATAAGCTTTGGCTTCGGAACAGGCTTTTTAACAGTCTCCGAAAGCTGGATATCCTCTCGGAGCCCCTGGAGGATCCCTCCGTCACAGAGATCATGATCAACGGCTATCGGGAGATTTTCATCGAGCGAAACGGAGAATACGAGCGCTGGGATCAGTGCTTCGAGAGCCCGGAGCAGCTGGAGGAACTCATCCAGCAGATCGTATCCCGCATTGACAGAAGCGTGAACACACTTCATCCCATCGCGGATGCCAGACTTCCGGACGGCTCCAGGGTGCATATCGTGCTTCCTCCGATCTCTCTCCGGGGGGCGATCGTCAATATCCGAAAATTCCCGGAGCCGATCACGATGGAGAAGCTGATCCGCTTTCGCTCCATCACGGAGGAGGCCGCGGATTTTTTAAAGCAGCTCGTCATCAGCGCCTACAGCATCTTTATCTCCGGAGGCACCAGCAGCGGGAAAACCACCTTCCTGAATGCACTCTCCCAGTTCATCCCGGAGAGGGAGAGAGTGATCACGATCGAGGACTCCGCGGAGCTTCAGCTCAAGCACATTCCCAATCTCGTGAGTCTGGAGACCCGAAATAAAAATTCCGAGGGTGAGGGAGAGGTCACGATCGCAGAGCTCATCCGCTCAAGTCTTCGCATGAGTCCCAACCGGATCATCGTCGGGGAGGTGCGCGGCGCGGAATGTCTCGATATGCTGAATGCGATGAATACCGGGCACGATGGCAGTCTCTCCACGGGGCATGGAAACTCCGGCCGCGATATGCTGAGGCGCATGGAGACTATGGTGCTGCAGGGAGCGGAGCTTCCGCTTCCCGCAATCCGAAACATGATCGCCTCCGCAATACAGATCCTTGTGCATCTCGGACGGGGCGGAGATCAAAAGCGGCGCGTCCTCGAGATCTCGGAAATACTGGGGGTTGAGAATGGAGAAATCAAGACGAAAAAGCTTTTCGAGTATGACGGAAAGACTCTCCGAAGGATTGCGGAGCTTACGGATCAGAAAAGACTCCGGGAACGACTATCGGCGCTATGAGCTCAGTCTTCCGGACTATCTCAGGCAGCTCTTCCGCGCTCTTCTCTTCTCCGGACTCCTGGCCTATTGCTTTTATCAAAGTCTCCTCTTCTTCTTTCTCAGTATCCCCCTGGCACTTCTCTACCCCTTCTATCTCAGAGCTTCTCTCAGAAAGCAAAGGCAGCGAAAGCTCCTCCTGGAATTTCGGGAGGCTCTCTCTGTGCTGAGCTCCTTACTTGGCGCAGGCTATTCCCTGGAAAATGCCTTCCGCCTCTCCGGACGGGAGCTCAACTCTCTTCTCGGAGAAAATGCGATGATTTCCCGGGAATTTCAAAAAATTTCGGAGGGACTTAAGCAAAAGCTCCCGATCGAGGATCTGCTTTTCGATTTCTCCACCCGTTCCGGCCTGGATGAGATCCGGAATTTTTCCGAGCTTTTCTCCGTGGCCAGAAAGTCCGGAGGAGAACTCGAGACGATCATCCGCCGTTCCAGTGAGCTCATCCACGATAAGATCGGAATCTCGGAGGAAATCCTGACGCTGAGTGCCGCAAGAAGATATGAGCAGAGGATCATGAATCTGATCCCCTTCCTGCTCCTCCTCTATATGAAGCTGAGCAGTCCCGATTTCCTCCGCATCCTCTATGAGACGGCGGCGGGAAGAATCCTGATGAGTTTCTGCCTTTTTCTCTATCTCCTCGCCGTCCGCCTCTCCGAACGCATCCTGGATATCGAGGTCTGAAGCTCCATGATCCGCAGCTTGCCCTCCGCTCTCCGCCTGGATGGAAGCGGAGAGGCCGACAGCTTTTGAGCGAGGCCAACTATGAATCTCCTTTCAAAAATCCCCCTTTCTTCGCTTCCGCGCCGTCTCCTTGCGCATACGCCCCGGAGAGTACTGAAGCTCCAGGCCGCGGTACTCCTTCTCTCCCTCTTTCTCTCTCTCCTTCTCTTTCTGTCCGATGGGCTTCAGTCCTCCATCCTGCCCGGCGGCTTCCTTTCGAGGGGGAAGCACGGATCGGGAGGGGAAGACTTCTCTCTGGAGGTGCTTGGCCTTTCCGGGAAAGCTCCCATCCCTGTCAAGGTCCATGTCTCTGCCTCCCGCTATACAAAGGAAGAGGCGGAACAGGTTTTCGCGGGAATCCTCTCTGAGATAGAGGGACAGCTCACAAAGACGACGGAAAGCCTCGACGCGGTAAAGACGGATCTCTTCCTCCCCCGGAGCTTTCCAAAGCTCGGTGTAAAGGCAAACTGGAACTTTGTCCCCGTCTTAAATAGCCAGGAGAAAGAAAACGGGTATGAGGAAGGAGAAGGGGAGCATGAGAGCCCCGGCAGAAGGAGTGCCGAAAAGCGGCTGGCGGAGCTTGAATATATCCGAAAGTACCGGGATCTCATAAGCTCCGACGGCCGGGTCCACAATGAGATCCTCTCGGAAGGAGAGGAGGTGCACGGCTATCTGGAGCTTCGGATGAGTGCGGAAATCGCCGGAGAATCGGGGCAAAATTCCGCTGCTCCTCTTCGCTGGCACTCCGAGCCCTCAAGGTTCTATGTCTGCATCCTTCCTCGGGAGAGAAGCGAGCTGGAAAAGCTGGAAAAGGCTCTGAGCGATCGGCTTTTGGAAGAGGATCGCTCCAGCCTCACAAAAGGCCGCTTCCGCCTCCCGGACTCCATCGAGGGACACAAGCTTCATTTTCGGGAGAAAAGGGATCAAAGCTATCTGCTCCTCCCCCTCCTCGGCCTTTTTTCCGCTGTGCTTCTCTATCTCAGAGAAAGCCTCCGCCTTAGAGAAAGGGCAAAAAAACGGGAGCTCTCCCTTCTTCTCGACTACTCTGACCTGGTCTCCAAGCTTCTTCTCTATCTCGGGGCGGGACTCTCTCTGCGAAACGCCTTTGAAAAAATCAGTGAGCACTACGAGGCGCTCCCCCGGGAAGACCCCGGAGAAGAGAGAGCCCTCCCGGGAGAGCTCCGCACCATGCTTTTACAGCTTAAGAGCAATGTATCCGAGTCCGAGGCCTATCGGAGCTTTGCCCGGAGAATCTCTCTGAATCCCTATGCGAGGCTAATCGCTCTCATCGAGCAGAAGAGGCGAAACGGAAGCCGGAATCTCCGGGAGGCTCTGAAGCTGGAGATGGAGGATGCCTTTGAGTGCCGGAAAAATACCGCAAAAAGGCTCGGCGAGGAGGCCTCCACCAAGCTCCTCCTCCCCCTCCTGCTTCAGCTTGGAATCATTCTCCTTTTAATTCTGTTTCCGGCGATGAGCGCGCTCTCCGGGCTCTGATCTCCCCGAGGGAAAAGAGCTGAAATCATCCCCTTGATATCCTGGCACTCTGACTGGCACTCTGAAAGGAGGAAACTTATGAAGCTCTGTAAAGAATATCTCCTGAAAAACGGAATTCTGCTTCTCCGCGCTCTCTCCCATAGACTGGGGGCATTCCGGGACAAAGAATCGGGCTTTGGGACGATTGAGCTTGTGCTGATCCTGGTCGTCCTGATCGCCCTCGTCATCATTTTCAGAGACCGGGTCCGCTCCCTCCTCATCACGATCATGGATCAGATCCAGGGCTCCGCCGGCTCCGTCTGGGAGTAGAAGGGAGTATCCATGCGGATAAAGACAGAAAAAAGGGGGACTTGGGAGAGCGCTTCCATCACCGTCTTTCTCTCGATCTGCTTTGTCCTCACAGCGGCTCTCCTTCTGACAGTGACGGAGGCCTCCCGCACTGCCGCGGAGCGCCTGTATCTGCAGCTCGCTCTGGACAGTGCGATGGAATCTCTCTTTTCCCAGTACCATAGACCTCTTTGGGAAAACTATCGCCTTCTGGGACTCGAGTATCGGGACAAAGAGAGTCTGAAGGAGGAGCTATCGGACTTTCTCCGCCCTTATATGGAGTCGGAGAATCTCTTCCCTTTGGAGCTCTCCGAGGAGAAGCTCCGCCTTTCGGAAGAGCTTCTCCTCACAGAGGGAATCTCCTTTGAGGAAGAGGTCCTGGAATATATGAAAAGCTCCCTCCCCGGATCTCCCTTTTCTTATCTTGGAGAAAGCGTCGAAGAAGAGGAGGTCCTGGAATCACTGGAGGAGTTCTCACGCCTCATAGAGGAGAGCATCCATCTCTCTCCGCTTCAGAGGGAGTATCAGCTCTGCGGCAGCGACTTCTTCGCACTGGAGACCGCATTCTCTGATTTCTCCCGCCTCTGTGAAAACGCGGAGAAAAGGAAAAAGGCCGCGGACTCCGAACTGGACTCCGGCTATCTTCAGGGCTTTCTCTGGGAGGCCGCAGAGCTTCAGGACCTTCTCTCCGAACTCCCCGATGCAGCCGGACTCTGCCGGGAAAAGGCGGAGCTCCTTTCAGAAGCTCTCCAAAAGACAGAGGCAGATTTTGAAGCCGGGATGGCGGAACTTTCGGAAGAGGGGCAGGCGATCCTCCAAGAGGAGCTCCGCGCCTATGGGGGCTATCTGGAAGAAAGCGGGAGGATCCTCAGCGAAATAGAACGGCTCTCCGAGCTCTCCGCCTCTCTCTCGGAAAGCGTGCAGGAGATCATGGAGGAGGCAGAAAGCTTTCTAAATGAGCTGGAGGAAGAGGAAGAGGGAGAACATGAGGCGGAGGAAGCAAAGGAGCGTCGGATCTCCGCCTTCTGCCGGGAGAAGCTCAGGGAATGGCGCGCGCTTTCGGAACTTTCCTTCCGGGAGGGCGGGAGTCGCATCCGAGCGGAAAACATGAAAAGGCTCGAGAAGATTCCGTCTCTTCCGGAGGAGAGACTTCTTTTCCTCTCGCTCCCGGAGGGAGAGCTTCTTCCGGGGGAAGAAAAGCTTTATCCTAAGGACCCTCCCTTTCGGGCCGCTTCCTCTGATTCTCCCTGGGAGCTCCCTCTTCTCGGGGAATACTCCCTTTGCTATTTTCACTTCTGGCAAAGCGAGGCCTCGGATCAGCGCCCTCCGAGCGGAAGCCGGGAATGTGAGATCGAGTATCTTCTCAGCGGCGCTCCGGACAGTAAAAGCGCTCTCTCCGAGAGCTTAAAAAAGCTCCTCGCGCTGCGGGAGAGCAGAAATCTTTTCTTTCTCTTTCAGAGCAGCAAAAAAAGAGAGGAGGCAAGAGACTTCGCAAGATCCTCTCTCTGCCTCGGTGAAGGCGGGGAAAATCCCGCCCTCCTCTCTCTTCTTACGATCCAGGTTCTCTCCCTCTGGGCTCTCGCACAGGCATTTTCTGATCTTCAAACACTCCTCCTGGGCGGAAGAGCGGCTCTCCTTCCCTCGGAGGAGAGCTGGGGATCTTCCCCGGAGATCCTGCTCCGGGCCGGAAGCAGGGAAAGGAATCCGAATCCCCGCGAAGAGGCATCCGCCCCCTCCTACCGGGATTATCTCAGGGCCCTTCTCTTTCACGCCGGTCTTCGCGATCAATCCGGCATCAATACACGGATGCTGCTTTGCATCGAAAGGAATCTTCGGAGCGGAGTCTCTGAATCCGAAGAGGATTTCTGCATCACGGACTGCCTCTATGCCCTGCAGCTTGATGCGGACAGCCGGTCCCGGCATTTCTTCCTCGACCTAAGCCCCGTCCGGGCCGTGAGCGGGAGGGAGACGGAAACTCTGTTTCGTCCGCAGGCGAGGAGCTACTATAAATATAAAAACGACAGTCAGTAGCGATCCCCGCCAAAAGGCAGGGAAAACGCGGAAGCTATAAGAAAAGGCAGAGAAGAAAGGAGTGAAAGAAAGTGAAAACAATCCGGTCCTTCCTCCCTCCGGATCCGACGGACTCCGGGATATTAAAGTCAGAAAACGCCTCTCTCACCATGGAGGCCGCGCTTTCCATGACGCTCTTTCTCCTCTGCGGCTTTCTCCTCATGACACCTCTTCTGATCCTCTCCCGAAATCTGCGGGGCTCGGTTCTCATGGAGGAAAAGCTGCGAAAGCTCTCCATCCTGAAATACGGGGAGCGCTTCCCGTCACTCCTTCGCCCGGACTCCCTCTCCCCCCTCCTTCTGGATCTTCCGGAGGATGAAGAGCTCCTCTCCTCCTTTTCCGACCGGGGAATGAAGCAGGCCGTCCTCCGCACAGAGAGCGAGGGGGATATGATCCGCTGCAGTCTCCGCTACGATGCCGCTCTCCCCTTCCCCTTTCTTCTTCAGCGTTCCATCCCCCAGGAGCTAATCGCAGGCCGCCGGGCCTTTGTCGGAGCGGATCCCGCGCGCTGGAAAAAGACAGCAGGAAACGAAGCTGAGGAAAGCCTCGTCTATATCAGCGTCCTCCGCCCCGACGTCTACCACCTCTCCCGGGACTGCAGCTACATCTCCAATGCCTTCCTCTCCTGCCCCGCAAGGCAGATCGACGGGCGTCCTGCCCGCTACGGCGGACGCTTCTCCCCCTGCAGGAGCTGCCGTCCATCCCCGGACAGCCCCCTGGTCTACTACACAGAGGCCGGAAGGCGCTATCACAGCAGTCCGGACTGCCCCGCCATGCAAAGCTATGTCAGCACAACCACTCTCGAACGGGCCATCGCCGCCGGGAGACACCCCTGCATCCGCTGCGGGAGATAAGGACCGAAAATGAAGCTCTCAAATCTCTCCCCCTCCTTCTGCTGTTTTCTCCTCTTTTTTTCCGTCTCCGCTCTCTCTGACCTTCTCAGAAAAAGGATTCCCCGATGGATCCTCTGGCTTTTTCTGCCGCCGGGGCTCATCTCCTTCCTGCTTCCCCTCCTCCCTCCGGAAAAGGGAGGAGCCCTCTCCCTCCTTCTTCTCCCGCTTTCCCTTCTGCCCGGATTTCTTCTCCTCCTTCTAAGCCATTTCAGCTGCTCCGCACTGGGAAGAGGAGACGCTGTCTTCTTCCTGATCTCCGCTCTCTACCTCCCTCTCCGAAGCCTTCTCTTTCTTCTCTTTTCCGCAGTATTTGTAAGCGGTCTGGTCGGGGCTTTTCTCCTGATCCGGCTCCGCTTTCAAAGAAGAAGCGCCCGCTCCCTGCGCTTTCCCTTCCTTCCCTGTCTCCTTCCCGGTCTCCTTCTCCTCACCGCGATATCCCTCTTCCCCTCCGCTTTTTGAGAAAGGAATTCCATGTACACCATCGAAGCGAGCTATCTCACCGCGCTCACCTTCCTGATCATCCTCTCCCTGATCGGCGGAGCGCTCCGAATTCACCGTAAAATCTATCACTTTTCGAAGAAGAAATGGAGAACAGAGTATCGAAGCCATGAGATGGGAGGAGAAAAGGAGCTTTTCCGCCCGGAGCGCTTCCTCCGGGAGCATACATTGCGAGAGCGCAAAGAAAGCGAGGTTTTTGATGAACAAGAAGATCCCTGAGCTTAAGACCCGCACAGAGAAAAGTCCCTCCGGCAGCCGTCTTTTGATCGAGGGAGGCTCCTTCCGGGAGGATAACTACGAAAATAAGGTCCTTCAGAACAGCAGAATCCCGGGATCACTCCCCTTCCGCCCTCTGCTCCGGGATGAAGAGATCCTCTTCTCCTACGATATCAGCTCCCTGGAAAGTCTGGACAGCCGCTGCCGAGAAAAAAAGCTGGATTATCGGGAGCTGTCTGTCCTCATGGAGAGCCTGAACGGACTCCTTCTCTCCCTGGAGGAATATCTGCTCCCGGAAAAGCTGATCCTCTTGGATCCCTCCCTGATCTATTACCATCCGGAGGAAAAGCGATATCTTTTCCCGCTGCTTCCGGAGAGGGAAAATCACTTCCCCCTCTCCCTCCGCGCCCTTCTCCGCCGGGTACTGGAGGAGATCGACTATCGCTCTGAGCGGAGCATCATCCTCGCCTATTCTCTCTTTCGCGAAAGCTGCAGGGAGGATTTTCGAATGGAGGAGCTCATGCGTATCGTTCGAAAGAACGGGAAGAAGGCAAGGGAAGAGAGACAGAAAGCGGAAGGCGGAGAGAGGGAGAAAAGGAAGGGGAAAGAGAAGGCAGAAGACTCCGATCTTCGGGCATCTCTCGAAAAGATTGCTGAAGAGGGGATCGAAACCGCCCGGCGGGAAGCTCCGGAGGAGGACAAGCTCATCCTGAAAAATGGAATACTCCGCCTCCGGGAGGAACGAGAGAGAGAAGAAGAGGAAAGCCCTCTCCTTCTCCCGGCGGAAAGCGGCTCTCTTATGATAAAAGAGACAGAGCTGACTGAGATCGCAGAGGCTGAAAAAAAGAGACAGAAGCTTCGAAAAAAGCAGGTCTTCTGTCTCTTCCTCATGCTGCTTTTGCCGCTTTGCTTCTATCTCTTCCGGGGGCTCTCCTTCCTTCTCAGGATGCTCCCTCTCATCTTCCTCCTGGAATGCGCTCTCCTCTGCCTTCTTCTCTTCGACCTTCTTCTCGCAAAGCTTCCGGAGGAGAAAAGCAGGGAGGAGAGGAGCTTCCGTCCCGTCTCCTCTCAATCCCCAGAATATCCCGTATGACCTCTCCGCCGAGAATCATCCCCGCGACGGATGGGACAAAGGAGACAGAGCCGGGGAGCACTGCCGCATCCTCTCCCTCCTCCCTCTCCGGATCCACCGGCTTCTCCCTGGAATAAACCACCTTCAGGGAGGAGATCCCCCGCTTCCGAAGCTCCCGCCGCATCACCCTTGCGAGCGGGCAGACACTGGTCTCATAGATGTCCGCTACGGAAAAGGCCGTCGGATCCAGCTTATTGCCGGCGCCCATCGCACTGATAATCGAAACCCCCGCCCTTTTCGCCTCTTCGACGAGGGCGAGCTTCGCGCTCACCGTGTCCACGGCATCCACGATATAATCATAGTCCGAGAAGCGAAAGACCTTCTCTCCCTCTCCCGGAAGATAGAAGAGCTTATGGACCTTTAGCTCACAGTCCGGATTGATATCCCGGACCCGCTCCGCCATGAGCTCCGCCTTCGCCCTTCCTATGGTGCTGTGCAAAGCGATCAGCTGCCGGTTCAGATTGCTGAGGCAGACCACGTCACTGTCCACGAGCTCCAGCCTGCCGATCCCGCCCCTTGCGAGAGCCTCCGCCGCGAAGCCTCCGACTCCTCCGATCCCGAACACAATGACCTTCGCCCTTCGGAGACGCTCCACCGCCTCGTCCCCGAGCAGGAGCCTCGTCCTCGAAAACTGATCCGACATCGCTCCTCCGCCTCACTTCAATTCCGCCACGTAGATCTTTCCCGTATATGGCTGCATATAGCTTCTAAGGCAGCCATTGCTCCCATAGCGCTTCGTTTCCCCCGCATTATAGTGAGCCTGGTCGGTCTTCAGAACCCTTCGGATCAGCATGGTATCGGTCAGCCCGGTCCTCCAGATCGGGATCTGGAGCGCATATTCCTCCGGACCCGAATTGATCGCGACGATCACAACCTGGTCTCCCAGAAGTCTCGCATAGACGATGTGCTCCTTTCCCGCCATAAGCGGCATCAGGGAGCCGCCCGAGAGCGCCTTATAATAGCGGTGCGTCCTGCTCAGGTACTGATGGTACTCCAAAAGCTCCAGATCCTCCTTCCCCCAGGGAAACGGTCTCCGGCTGTCCGGCTCTGTCCAGCCGCACATCCCGACCTCATCTCCGTAGTAAAGAGTCGGCGCGCCGGGCCAGCTCATCTGTATCATCGCACCGAGGCGATAAATTTCCGGCCGTATGCCCTCGTCCGCGCTCCCCGGCTTCGATATCCCGATCCTCCCCGCCCGCTGATTCGTCCTCGTCATGAAGCGGGAATGGTCGTGATTTGAGAGCTGATTCATCGCAGAGAGCACGGAATTCTCCGGAAGCCTCGCCATATTATAGCTCATCGTGAGGAAAAAGCTCTCCCCGTCCCCCCGAAGCTCGGGGTTTACCGTGTCGGAGTGCTTCTCCACCCCCGTCAAAAACCAGCTGACCGGCTCCATAAAGGCGTCATAATTCATCACGGTGTCCCATTCCCCGCCGTTCAGCCAGTTCTGGGGATCCCCGTAATGCTCTGCCAGAATCACCGCCTCGGGATTGGCCTCCTTCACAACGCTTCGGAATTTCTGCCAGAAACGATGATTATAGTCCTCGGAATGCCCTAGATCCGCCGCGACATCCAGTCTCCAGCCATCACAGGAGAAGGGGGGACTGACCCAGCGCTTTGCGATCTCTAAGATCCTGTTCTCCAGCGCCTCCGAATCCTCATAATTTAACTTCGGGAGCGTGTCATTTCCCCACCACTTCTCATAGCTTTCATTATTCGGCCAGGCCTCCGGGCGATCGTCCGCGAAGGAAAAATAGCTGTGGTAGGGACTCTCCTTCGATTCGAAGGCGCCGTGCTCATAACGGCCGCTCTCCTCAGAGCCCGCCTTTGTCGAGTAAAAGCCGCTCCGATTCATCCACTTGCTGAAGGAGCCGCAATGATTAAAGACGCCGTCAATGATGACGCGGATCCCCCTCTCATGGCAGGCCGCGACAAAGGAGGCAAAGTACTCATCCGACGCCCGGAGATTCTCGGGATCCGTCGTCCGGATCCGATACTTTTCCGCAAGGTGATTGTCGAGCTCTCCCTCCGGGAGCTCTGATCCGCCGTCCCTCACAATGCAGGCGATGTGCGGATCGATATGCTCATAGTCCTGCGTGTCATACTTATGATTCGAGGGAGAGACGAAGAGGGGGTTAAAATAGATCGCCCGGATCCCAAGAGCGCTGAGATAATCCAGCTTTTCTAAAACTCCCTGCAGATCTCCCCCGTAGAAACGATAGACGTCGAGCTTCTCGATCGGGCTCTCCCAGCTCTTCGCCGCATGCGCGGGATGTCCGAGATAACTGTATTCCCGTTCCACCACATCGTTCTTCGGATCTCCATTTCGAAAGCGGTCGATGAAGATCTGGTACATGAGCGCGCCCTTCAGCCAGTCCGGGATATGAAAGTCGGGGATCAGGCGAAAGGCATAGCGGGGATCCCGGTCCTCCGTGACGCCGAGGCGATTATAGAGGAGGCACTCCTCCCCCTTCTCGATGAGAAAGACATAGCGGCGCTCCTCCTCCCCCATCACGACCTCGGTCTCATAGTAGTCAAAATAGTGATCGCTCACATGGGCCTCCATGGCGATCTTCGTTCCTTCCTCCGGAAAGGAAAGGTATACTCCGTCCACATCCTGCCGCCGCACCCGGAAACGAAGCCGCACGCGGTCTCCGGGCTTCGGTTCATCGGGAGAACGATAGAAATCGATCCCTGCGGTGTAAAGCGCTTCCCTGTCGATAGGACTGTGATCCATGGCCTCTCCTCTCACGAATTTTCGGAGTCCTGGAACTCCACAACGCCGATATACGGCAGGTTCCGATAGCGCTGGTCATAGTCCAGCCCATATCCGACGACAAAGCGATCCGGGATCTTAAAGCAGGAATAACGAACCGGGACATCCTGCAGCCGGCGGGAGGGCTTGTCGAGCAGCGTGCAGATCTCCAGGGAGCGGGGTCCCCTCTCAAGGAGAAGCTTCCTCAGGTGATTCAGCGTGGATCCCGTATCAATGATATCCTCCACGATCAATACCTCTCTCCCCATAAGAGGCTCATCCAGATCCTTCACGATCCGCACAATCCCCGAGCTCTCCGTCCCGCTGCCATAGCTGGAAACCGACATGAAATCCATCGTGAGCCCTTCATTCTGAATTCGCTTTGCGAGCTCGCAGAGAAAGACCGCTCCCCCCTTTAAGATGCAGATCAGGTGAAGGGGTCTTCCCTTATAGTCACAAGAGATCTGAGCCGCCAGCTCCCGGATCCTTCTTTCGATGCTTTCCTCCGATATCAATTCCTTGATCCGCTCTCTCATCGCTTTTTTCTCCCTTTCATACTCAGAACCTCCGAATGCCGGAGAAGCCGAAGCTCCTTTCCCCGGATATCCGCCGTGATTTTCTCCGGAAGATCCAGATGCGCCCCGTTCCCGCTGAAAAGAAGGCGGTCCAGTGCGTCAAAATGCACCGCCCCCCAGTCCTTTCTCCCGGGAGAAAGGCGCTCCGACATAAGAAGAAGCAGTGTCCTCCGGAGGATAGGCCGGAGCGGGCGGAGGGAAAGGACAGAGATCCGAAGTCCCCAAAGCTCTCCGCCTTCAAGGAGCTCTTCCCCCTCTTTTCCGAAAATCTCCTCTGCCCTCTCCAAAAGAAGGTCCTCGGCCTCTCCGATGAGCTCCGCCGTCCGGAGTATATGAGGAAGCGCTCCGGCATTCAGCCTCTCCGCCTCCGGGAGGATCCGCTCCCGGATCCGGTTCCTGGCATAGGATAGATCCCGGTTCGTGGAATCCTCCCGGTGCGCGATGCCTCTCTCCGAAAGCTCCGATAGGATTTCCTCCTTCAGGATCGGGAGCAGGGGGCGGATGATGCCGTCCTTCTCCGCCTCCATGCCCCGGAGACCCCGGAGACCGCTCCCCCGGAAAAGATGATAGAGCACGGTCTCCGCCTGGTCATTTCCATGCTGCGCTACAGCGATCTTTCCCCTGCCGCCCGCTCTCTCGGGAGCCTTATCCATGATCTCACTGAGGCAGTCCCGGAGACTTCGGTAGCGAAGCAGCCTCGCCCCCTCCTCGAGCCCCAGGTGATGCTTCCGGGAAAACTCCGGGACATTGACGAAAATCCCGTGAAAGGGGACCTTAAAGCGCTCTGCGATCTCCCGGCTGAATTCCAGATCCCGCTCCGCCTCCTTCCCCCGGATCCCGTGCTGCACATGGGCGGCATGGAGAGAGAAGGAAAGCTCCCCCCGCAGCTTTTCCAGGAGAAGGAGAAGATAGACGGAGTCCGCACCGCCGGAGAGAGCGAGCAAAATCGTGTCTCCCGCTCCGATCAGTCTCCTCTCCCGGATAAAGCGCTCTACCTTCTCCCCTGTTTTCATCCGCTGTCCTTCACCGCATGGCCCGGATCTTCGCATAGAGCAGAGAAAGAGGAAGGTTAGATTCGCCTTCCTCTTTCTGTCCCGTCTATGCTTTTCTCAATTCTCAGGCTTGACGATAATTTCATCCGGCATCTTCAGGCCGAAGATCTCTCTCGCCTTCTCGATGATATATTCCCGGGTTTTCACATAATCCTTTTTTTTACTCAGCTCTGCGGCGCGAAGCTCCTCTTCCTTCAGTTCCGCATCGAGACTCTCTTCCAGCTGCTGATAATCCCTGCATTTTTCCCGGAGACTGGAGCTTCGGTAAGAGACGATCAGCGCCAGAGAAGCAACAACCGCAAGGATCCCGATCATAGCGATCCGACTCGCAGGTCTCTCTTCTCTTTTCGCAGACTTTCTCATAGATAGCGAAACAGCTCCGACGCCTCCTCCTTCCGAATACTATCCGCCACCGATAAAACCTCCGCGCGCACGGATTTTTCTCCGAAACGGATCTCCAGGATATCCCCGGCCTTGACCTCGTAGGATGCTCTCTGGGCTTTTCCATTTACGGAAACCCTTCCCGCATCACAGGCCTCGTTCGCCACAGTGCGGCGCTTGATAAGCCTCGATACCTTCAGGTATTTATCCAATCTCATGAATCAGTTGATCCTGTCCTTCAGCGCCTTTCCGGCCTTGAACCTCGGTGCCTTGGATTCCGCGATCTTCATGGTCTCACCGGTCCTCGGGTTCCTTCCCTCTCTTGCGGCCCTCTTGGAAACCTCAAAGGTTCCAAAGCCGATCAGCTGAACCTTCTCGTCCTTCTCCAGGGACTCGGAAATCGAATCGAAGACAGCCTTCACTGCAGCCTCCGCATCCTTCTTGGAAAGCTCGGCTTTCTTAGCGACTGCTGCTACCAAATCCATTCTATTCATTATCATTTCCTCCATGGGTACCGCGGAACTGCTGCTTCTTCTGAAATCTCCGTCGGCATTTTCTTTCTTTGGGAACAGAGCTTCCCCTCTCCCTGCACGTTTGCATTATAGCTTTGGAGAAGCGGTCTGTCAACAAAGACAGGGGCTTTTATTCCCCTCCATGGAGAAGCGGAGAGAGCTGCTTATAGATCAGGAAGGTGATGAGCACATCGACCATCCCCTTCGCAAAGGTAAAGGGCAGATTGAAGATAAGAAGAGATTGGAAGATGCTCTTTACGGACGGAAGAATCGCCTGATAGGCGGCCAGAATCGTCTCTTTCGGCATGAAGTTATAGTAGACCGGATAGACCACATAGAGATTCGACGGCAGAGAGAAGAGCGCCATCGCCGCAGCTCCGCTGACGGAAGCGAAAATCGCCCCACGCTTCGTCTTATTCCGCTGATACAAAAATCCCGATACTCCTACAAAGACCGCGCCAAGCAAAAAGTTCGAGAGCTCTCCCACACCGAAGCTCCCGGAGCTTATGCCATGCAAAGCATTCTTGATGAACTCGATGAGGATCCCGTAGAGCGGCCCGAGGGCGAAAGCCCCGATGAGCGCCGGGAGATCCGAGAAGTCGAACTTGATAAAGCTTGGGATGAGAAGCGGGAGCGGAATTTCGATCAGCATGAGAAGATAGGCGATCGCGGATAAAATCCCCGCCGCTGTGACCCTCCTCGCGCTTTCCCTGCCCTTCATAAAATACTCGCTCTTTCGAATGCTGCTCTCTTCCTTCATAGGACCTTCTCCTTTCCGTTCCCGGCCGGAGGCCGGGAAATCCCCGCGCCCCGAGGCAGTCTCATCAGCGGACTGCCCCACAGGCGCATTTCACTTCGAGAAGCCTCTCCTTTCCGCAGAAAAGGTTCCGCAGAAAACGATACTCCGCTCCCCATTCTTCAGATCCTCGAAAAGGTCCTGTCCCAAAAAGGCAAACGCCCCGGGATTTCCCGGGGCGAAGACTTTAAAAAACATGAACTCTTCTTCCATCCAGACTATACTGTTGGTACCGGAGTCGCACCGGTTCAGCTGCTCTCGCAGGTCGCGGACTTTACCGCCAGTGGGGAATCGCACCCCGCCCTGAAGATAGTTTTATTGTAACGCAAAAAGCCGGAAAATGCAATTTGGCTTTTCTTTCTTTCCGACGGCATTGCTGAGAGAAGCGGCCGCGCGCAATGCCCCCGCCCTCCCGCCGGCTATATCCGAGACGTCTATAGCGCCATGTGATCGTCTCCCCGCCGGCTATATCCGAGGCGTCTTTGCCGCCGGGCGATTGTCCTCCCGCTGAGCGGAGCCGCATCATCCGCGCCGCCGGGCGCTCGTTCTCCCGCCGCTTGAATCCAGGGCCGCTCATTCCTCTTCTCCCAGCCCGCAGTCCAGGGAGAAGTACCAGGCGCCGTCCCAGTGAAAGCGAAGGTCCCGGAGAGAGAGTTTCTTCCCCTTCAGCATCCCGGACAGCTTCTCCATGAGGAGAGCCCGAAGCCTTTCCAGAAAATACTCTCTCGCCTCCGCCGCATTTTCCCCAAGATGATAGGGATCCACCCGCTCTCCCTCGCTCCGACACTTTTCCACGAAGTCTCTCAGCACATTGGCCTGGCAGAGCCAGTCCGCTGTGAGGGCTCTCCCGAGAAAGCAGTCCGACACCTCCTTTTGCCGTTTCATGCCGGAGAAGTCTCGATAATAGGCCGCGATGAGGAGCTGGGCGATCACCGTCCCGTTGCTGTTCTCCGCCGTGTTCCAGCCCGCGAAGGCGCTGATCCTGTCCTGAAGTCCCATCTTCACCATGAGATCCATGAAAAGATTGTCGGCTCCGTTCGCCATCGCGACATCAGAAAGCCCCACGGCCCTTTGATATCTTTTCTTATAATATTCAATATAGCGGAGAAGCTCCAGCGGGTTCATGCTGTTTCGGAAGCGAAGATCCGCCTTCTCCTGCTCCATGGCCTCAAGCTGTCCCGCGCCGGAGGCGTGAACGGCGAGCATACAGTCCGAATCCGAGGCCGCGTCGGCTGTAAGCGCTCCCGCGGACAGAAGCTGCCATCGGATGCTCTCCCCGAGAGCCCGGTCCTCGTATTTCGGAATCATGGCCGCAGCGCTGAGGGAGGAGAAGCGCAGATAGACAGACGGCGTCCAGCCGACCTCCAGATTAAAGATCCTCGCAAAGAGGACAGAGCCCGCTTCATCCGCACCCGGATAGATATAGGCCCGATCAAAAAGCCTCTCCTCCCGGAGCTTCTCCTGAATCAGCTTCTGGTCCGATGCCGCATAGCCGTACTCCGCCGTATCATCCTTCGGAATCGTGAGCGTATCGAAGACCCCGTCCCGGAGAAGGCATATGCTCCTTAGGTTCATCGAAAGATCCAGCTTCCTCCGGCGGAGGAAATCCTCCAGATATCGCTCCGGAATCTTCCCCTTCAGTAAGGGAAGCTCTGCCCTCTCCTCCTCCGCCGCCTCTCCTCTCTCCAGCTTATCCAGGAGATATCCATATCTCCAGATCAAATAGCCGTAGTCCGCCCAGTAATCCGGGTCCTCCTGGGCGCTGTTGTAGGCGGCGGCTCTTGCGACGAGATGAAGCGCATGGATCTTAAGACCCGGTGCCCTCCTTCTAAGCTCCGAAAAGCGCCGCATCCTCTCCTCACAGCTCTCCATCCCCTCCTCATGGATCCGGGAGCCGATCAGATTTCCGTAGAGGAGGGTGTCCACAGAGAGGATCGCATAGCTGCATTCCTCCGCGTGGAGGAAGATCCAGTCCCAGATCCTCTCCCGCTCCGCCGCCCTTTTCAAGCTGCCCATCAGAGCCCGCTCCGGGCGGAGGATGCTGAGACAGTCCGTCATCAGACTCAGCTGATAGGGAAAATCATAATTGCAGTCCCGATCGTCGAGGGGAACATATAATACTTTTTTCATCGCGCGCCTCTCCTTAGGCCCTGCTCCTTAAAGCTCCCTTTCCGAAATCCTCCTCAGCCCTTTAAACCGGAGGTGGAAATCCCATCCATCAGATATCTTTGGCAGAAAAGGAAGACCAGCAGAATCGGCAGCATAAAAAGCGCCGTCGCCGCCATCATTCCCGCCCAGTCCACTGTGTGCTCATTCATATAGGAATAAAGTCCCAGGGAAAGCGTGTAGTGATCGCTCCTGTTCGCATAGAGCAAGGGCCCCATAAAGTCGGAAAAGGTATACATGAAGCTGAAGATGGTGATGGTGGCAAGCCCCGGGCGGGAGAGCGGAAGGATCACGGAGCGAAAGATCCTGAGCCGCCCCGCGCCGTCGATCTCCGCAGCCTCCATCAGCTCATCGGGTATGGTCAGCATGAACTGGCGGAGGAGCACGATATAAAAGGGATAGCCGCAGAAGGCGGGGATGATGAGCGGCCAGAAGCTCCCGGTCAGATGCAGAAGCGTCCAGAGCCGATAGAGCGGGACCATCGTCACCGTATAGGGAATCATCATGCTGGAGAGAATGATGCCGAAGAAAAGCTCCCTTCCTCTCCAGCGGATCTTTGAGAGGGAAAAGGCGACCAGCGGTGTACTGAATAAGGTCCCGAGCACATTCATGCCGCTGACCCAGATCGTATTCGCGAAATATCTCCAGTAGGGGATCTGCGCGAAGACCTTCCGGAAGTTTTCGAATGCAAAATGCTCCGGCCAGAGTCCGCGCGAGCTGTCAAAGATCCTCTCATTCGTCTGAAAAGCGGAGGAGAGCATGATGAGAAGCGGGAAAAGAAAAATCACGGCCGCAAGCAGCACAAGAATCGTCGGAAACAGCCGGGAAAATCCCGCAGCAGACTTTTTAAGCATTCTGATCTCCTCCCCTATTTTTCGTCCACAAAGCGGCCGCCGATCCGGGTAAAGGCGACGCTGAACAAAAGCACAGCCAGAAAGAGAATCCAGGCCATCGCCGAGGCGGTCCCCATTTTCAGCCTGGAAAAGGCATTCTGAAAGAGATAGAGCGGATACATGAGAAGACTGTTCCCTCTCCCGGCTTCCGCGCCGCTGCTCAGATTGCCGGACTGCGCACTGCACAGGATATAGACCTGGGTGAAATACTGCGTGGCATTGATGATCGAAAGCACGATCTGGTAGAGAAGGACATGCGCGATCCCGGGGATTGTGACATAGCAAAACTGCCTCCACATTCCCGCCCCGTCCAAAGAGGCCGCCTCGTAGAGCTCCGCCGGAATATCCCCCATCGCCGCAAGGAGGATGACGATGGTCGCGCCGATCCCCCAGCTGCTCATGAGGACAAGAGCCGGAATCGCGGCCTTCGGATCCCCGAGCCAGTTCACACCCGGAATCCCAAACAGCTTCAGAAAACGGTTCAGATAACCGCTCAGGGGATCCAGTATGATGATCCAGACCATGGTGGAGGCCACGGCCGGAAAGATCGAGGGGAGGAAAAATACAGAGCGGAAGAAGCCCTTCCCGATCCTGAGAGGCTTTAAAAGAAGAGCGAGAAGCAGAGAAAGCGAGATGGAGACCGGCACAAAAAGCGCGGTATAGTACAGCGTATTCTGTATGCTCTTCCAAAAAAGCTTATCGTGGAAAAGGGAAGTATAATTCCTCATGCCGACAAATACCGGGGCCTTCACGGCGCTGAAATCCGTAAGGCTGTAGTAGGCCGACATCAGAATCGGATAGAGGCTGAAGCAGGCAAATCCGATCAGCCACGGAAGCAAAAAGAGGAGTCCCGCCCGCTCCGCTCTCTTCTCCCTTTTCCTCATAGCTCCCTCCTTCTCTCTTTCCTTTATCAAAGCAAAGACTCCCTCAAAGAATCAGCAGACAAATCCCCCGCATCCCTTCGCCGCACAATATCGGTATCCCCTGCCGCTGACAAAATCCACGGCGGGCTTTGCAAATCCTGCAAAGGTTTCGAAATGCGGCGAAAGAGGATGCATCAGATCCGGTCAGCGGGAGATCGCGTCCACGCTCTTCTTCATCTCCGAGAGAGCCTCCTCCGGGCTCCCTCCCAGGAGAACGGAGTCCACCGCGCTGTTGATCGCTGCACTGTACTCCTTTAAGAAGGGGGCGTTCGGCATCGTCACAAGCTCCGCATCGGAGAGAACCTCGCGGTAGACCTCATTCGTCCCCTCCATAAGATCCGGGTCCGTGAGAAGATCCCGCCTTGCGGGAAGCTGGACATTTTTTACGGCAAAGTCCTTCGCGCCCTCTCCAAGCGTCATGTATTTCAGGAAATCCCAGGCCCCGTCCTTGTTCTTCGCCGTGGACGGGATATAGAGATTCGAGGTCTCGAGATAGCTGTAATGCTTCTCCCCCTGGGAGGCATAGGACGGAATCATCGTGACTCCGAAGTCCAGTCCGGCGTCCTTTGCCATATCATAAAACCAGGGGCCGTCGATCCGAAGCGCCTGTTCTCCGGAGAGGAAAGGATCCTGCGCGGTGTTGAGCTTCGAATTTCCGGAGCTGATATAGCTGTTCACAGAGGATGCTCCGAATTCCTTCACATAATCCGAGAGGTAGTCCAGTGTCTTTCGGAAGCCTTCGTTATCCGGCGTGAGCTGATCCGGGGTTCCGAAATTCGTCCCGGCCGCATAGCTAAGACAAGGCCAGGCATAGCCCCCGGGGACAAAGGGTGCGCCGAGCTCCTTCAGCGTTCCGTTCTCGACCTTCGTGAGCTTTTTACTCATTTCCTGGAGCTCCTCCATGGTCTTTGGCGGCTCGGTATAGCCTCCCTCCTGAAGCAGCTTCTTATTATAATAGAGCGCCATGACATTCGAGCTGATCGGAAGAGCGTAGAGCTTCCCGTCGACCTCCTGCTGAGCGATCGCGCTGTCCAGGAAGAGCTTCCGGTCAAGCTTCTCCTTCTCGATATATTCCTCCAGCGGGAGCGCGATATTCTGCGCGGCATAGTTTGAGATATTGCTTCCGAAATCATCGGTGATATCCGGTCCGCTGCCCCCGGAGATCCCGGCGATCACCTTCTGCTGATCCGGGGTACTGAGTCCGACAACCTTGTAGCGGTCCTGACTCTTATTATAGCTGTCGATGATCTCCTCTATGCGCTTCCCCTCTTCTCCGCCCCAGAGATACCAGAAATTCACGACCTCCTGTCCGTCTCCCTTCCCGGCGTCCGCTGTCTTCTCCTCACCGCTCTCCTTCTCGGAAAGCTCTGTCTCCGCGCTCTTCGAAGCGCCGCAGGCCGAAAGAAGCGCTGCCGCCATGATTGCCGTCACCGATAAAAACAATCCTTTTTTCATAAATTCCTCCTTAATGCGAGCCTGAAGCTCTTTTCCATAAGCCGCTCCGCATCATTCTTCTTCCTCCTGACTATAAAACGACGAGATTCTATTTTCAAGATTTCCCGCGTTTTCTGAACTTTCTTTCCGAATCTCCTCCTACTTTGCATAATTATATCCTTTTCGAAGCCCGTATATTTGTATATTAAGCATGGATTTAGAAAATATTTTCCGAGCCATCCCCCACTGCTTTTGACACTTTCTCCCCTATGAAGTAAGATCCCGATGTCAGACCGTGCCCCGCAGCCGGGCCTTGGAAAGGAGTTCACATGCAAAAGAAGATCGCTGTAGTGACGGGAGCGTCATCCGGAATCGGGGAGGCCGCGGCAGAGCGGATCTCAAGGCTTGGCTTTCGGGTAATCGGAATCGGGCGGAGCTTTTCGGAGAAGGATCGAGGCTTCGAAGCGCTGTCCATGGATTTACTGGATTTTGGCCCGCTTCGGGAATTCCTGCGCTCTCTCCGAAGAGAGGGGGAAATTTCTCTTCTTGTGAATAACGCCGGAGTCGCGTATTATGGTCTTCAGGAGGAGCTTGGGGAGAAGGCGCTCCGGGAGCTCATCCGAACGGATCTCGAGCTTCCCATCCTGCTCACAGCGCTCTGCCTCCGCGAGCTCAAGAAAAATCGCGGGCAGCTCATCAATATCTCCTCCGTGACGGCGCGCTGCCCCGCTCCGCGGGCAGCGGCCTACGGAGCGGCGAAGGCCGGACTCCTCCGCTTTGGAGAAAGCATCTTTGAGGAGGGAAGGAAGGCCGGTCTCCGGGTGAGCACCATACTCCCGGACATGACGGAAAGCGGACTCTACCGAAACGCGGACTTTACGGTATCGGAAGAGCCTCTCGCCCGTTTGCTCCCGGAGGATGTCGCGGATGCCCTGGAATTCATCCTGACAAGGCGGGAGGGGGTCTGTATCTCAGAGCTTGTACTGAAGCCGCAGCTCAAGGGGATTCGGAAAAAGACAGGCTGATCTCTGCCGCACTGCCGCTTCACGGCTCTTGACAGCCGCCTTCCCCGGGCAGCGGCGCTTCACAGCACTTGTTGCTCGCCTTCCCCGGGCAGCCGCGTCCCACACGTTCAGGACAGCAGGCCCATTGGCGCACTCTTTGGGGGCGGCAGGCCCATCGGCGCGGGCTTTTCCCGGCCGCATCAGCATTTCCGCAACAATATCATTGACACCGTGACAGAATAGTGTTATCCTATCTGCGATGTTAGCACTCGATAGTGTCTATTGCTAACAGATTGTGGGGAGGACGAAGGTGAAGGAAGGCAGCAGAGCTTCCGGCACTTACA
Source organism: Oribacterium sp. oral taxon 078 str. F0263 (assembly GCF_000469565.1). Lineage (NCBI taxonomy): Bacteria > Bacillati > Bacillota > Clostridia > Lachnospirales > Lachnospiraceae > Oribacterium > Oribacterium sp. oral taxon 078. Next base: position 37,740 of record NZ_KI273128.1, read on the forward strand.
GAGCCCGGCGGCAGTCGGGTGATAGAGGGGATTTTCATATGAATATAAAGGATGCCGTAGACTGGCTGCAAAAACAGATTCAGAGAGACAGAAAGCTCGCAGCAAAGGAAAAGGCGCGTGTGGAAAAAAAGCGCGCGGCCTCAGCGGAGCGGAGCGGAGCCGACGCCGGCGAGGCCCCTGTTTCATCCCCCCGGACCGATCCCACAGATCCTACGAGGTCTCTCCGCCCTGAGGGCGGGGCCCTCCCTTCCGCAGAAGCCGGAGAGGCTCTGCCGGAGGAGGAAAAGAAAGAAGGAGCAGGAGGATATCAAATGACAGCGATACCAATCTATAATGTAATGGTCCTGCCGCATTCCTATATCTATTTTCAGACCCAGAACTTCCGGAGTCTGGCGGGAAACGAGGTCCAGCAGGGGGACCATATTTTACTTTTGATTTTGAAGGAGGAGACCGGGAGGGATCAGATCCGTCCCGACAGCTTCTATCCGATCGCCGTGGAGGGAAGTGTCACGGAGATCAACGCGGAGGGCTATCTCGTCGTCCGCACCGGAAACCGGGCCAGGGTCGAGGAGGTCCATGTGGACGAGGAGGCCCGCATTACGGTTCGGACCTCCAGCCTATACGATGTCGACGATCTGGACAGGGAGGACTCCCGCAAAAGGCTTCTGGAGATCAAGGCGGAGCTGAAAGAGCTCGCATCCCGCTTCCGCGGCGGAAATGTGATGCAGACCATGATCGATCAGTATTCCACGATCCAGGAGGTGGCGGCGATCCTCTCCCCCTGGCTCAGCATCTCGAATGAGGAGCGCTATGCGGTGCTCCGGGAGGACCGACTCTCCGTCCGCTTCCAGATGCTGGAAAAGATCATCTACGAATACGCGGAGGTGACAAAGGTCACGACGGATGCCAGAGAGCAGCAGCAGGAGGACTACCAGAAGGTCTACCGCGAGCAGGCCCTTCAGAAGCAGATCGACTATCTTCAGAAGGAGCTGGATGAGATGCACCCGGAGAAGGTCTCCGATCTTAGGAAGCTGGAGCTGAAGATCGGAGAATCGGGCATGAACGAGACCGCAAGGCGGGAGTGCGAGAAGGTCTTAAACCGTCTGAAGCAGGAGGGCATGAACGGACAGGAGGCCGGGATGCTCTATGACTATCTCGACTTCATGACAAGCCTCTCCTGGAAAAAGGAGGAGCCGAAGGAAATCGCCCTCGATCAGGCGGAAAAGGTCCTGGATGAGGACCACTTCGGCCTGAAAAAGGTCAAGGAGAGAATCATACAGCAGATCGCCGTGATGAATCTGAAGAAGCAGCAGTCCGGCTCCATCCTCCTCTTTGTGGGCGCACCCGGAACCGGGAAGACCAGCATCGGAAAGTCCATCGCGAAGGCTCTGGGGAGGAAGTATGCCCGCGTCAGCCTGGGCGGAGTGAGAGATGAGGCGGATATCCGGGGGCACCGCAGGACCTATATCGGTGCCATGGCGGGGAGGATCATGGACGGCATCCAGAAGGCAGCCGTCTCCAATCCCGTGATGGTTCTGGACGAGGTGGACAAGCTCTCCAGCTCCTACAACGGAGACCCCGCTTCCGCCCTTTTGGAGGTCCTGGACCCGGAGCAGAACAACAGCTTCACCGATCACTATATGAATGTCCCCTATGACCTCTCCGACGTGCTCTTCATCTGCACGGCGAACAGCGTGGACACCATCCCGTCTCCGCTCCTAAACCGCATGGAGCTGATCCAGTTCCAGGGCTATACGCCCACGGAGAAGTTTGAAATCGCAAAGCGGCACCTCCTGCCGAAGGCGCTCTCCTCGGTCGGTCTTACGGAGGAGAATGTGGAGCTCACGGAGGATGCCCTTCGGACCATCATATCCGACTACACCAGAGAGGGCGGTGTCCGAGGACTCAAAAAGAGGATGGACACACTCTGCCGCATCGCCGCGGTCCGCTCCGTGCGGGGCCAGGGCGAAAAGATCCGGGTGGAGAAATCCGAGCTCCGGGACTTTCTGGACATGCACCCTCTGAACCACCGCGAGGTAAAGGACGAGGGAAAGCCCGGCGTCGTGACCGGACTCGCCTGGACCGCCGTCGGAGGAGAGATCCTCTACGTCGAAACTCTCCCCACAAAGGGAGACGGCAAGATCACCATCACCGGACAGCTCGGCGATGTCATGAAGGAGTCCGCGCAGATCGCAGTGAGCCTCGTAAAATCCATGTTTCCGGACAGGATCTCCGTCTTTAAGGAGAATGATATCCATATCCATGTGCCGGACGGCTCCACGCCGAAGGACGGCCCCTCCGCCGGCATCACACTGACGACCGCGATTGCGAGCCTCGTGACCGGGCACGCCGTCACACCCAGAATCGCGATGACCGGAGAGGTCTCCCTCGAGGGGGATGTGAATCCGATCGGAGGACTGCCGGAGAAGCTCATGGCCGCCCAGCGCGCCGGTGTCCGGAAGGTCCTGCTCCCAAAGGATAATGTGGACGACCTCCGGGATGTTCCGGAGGAGGTAAGGGAGAAGCTGGAGATCGTCCCTGTCGAGACCGTTGAGGAGGTTTTAAAGCTCACGGGAATTAAGAGCGCGGCCGCAGCGCAGGCCTGATTCTGATGAAATTCTGATAAAATCCAAAAGCCGGGCCGGAGAAATCTCCGGCCCGGTTTTTTCGGACTGCCGTTTGAAATTGCAGCTTAAGATCAGGATTCCGGAAAAGTTTTCACTTCATTTCCGAAAAAAAAACGTTTCCACTGTTCCCCCTTCCTCCTTCCTATGTTATACTTATAGTGTTTTGCTATAGATTGAACCGGCTCCCTCGTGCTCTCACAGCTTCTGTGCGGACGCGATGCGCTGCCGGATCTTTAAACAGGAATCGCCGCAGGATTTACAGAGCTCAGTGCATCGGAAGACGGGACGTAAGAGAGAGGAGACGGAGAATCCCAAAGGAAGGCGGCGCGAGGGGAAGCGTTATGGAAAAAAAGGGAAACAGTCTTCTGGAGACCAGGCGAAAAAACCGTGTTCTGATTAAAAATTCCATCTTCAGAAACCGGAATATCACAAGGACAGAGATCGCGGAGAGGCTCTGCCTCACCAAGGCCACCATCACGACAAGCGTCAATGAGCTTCTGAGGGAGGGGATCCTGGAGGAGCTCCCCCTATCCCGGGAGGCCCTCGTCGGCTCCTATGGGAGAAAGCCCGTTTCCCTCGCCTTTCGCGCGGAAGCGGGGACTGCGGTCGGCATTGAGCTCGGGGCCTATCAATCCCGGGGTGTTCTCATGGATATGAAGGGCAGAGTCCTGAAGGAGCGCTCCGCGGGTCCCGCAAATCCCTCCTATGAGCACATGTTCCGCGAGCTGAGGGAAATGATCCAATACCTCCTCCCCGAGGAGAGGCAGCGTTTCCTGGGAATCGGCGTCGGCCTCCCCGGCTTTATCGACAATGAAAAGGGCGTGATTCTCCGCTCACCGAAGGCCCGCTGGAGCGGGCGGGCCCTCGCGAGAGAGCTCTATAAGGTCTTCCGCGAGCCGGTCCATATCGATAACCACGTCCGGCTCCGCGCCATCGGGCAGGATATGATCATGCGGGACAGGGGCATCGCCTCCTTCGCCTACTTCTTTCTGTCCAGAGATGTCTCCTGTCCGATGATCGTACAGAATGAGAGTCTGTCCGGCTCCAGCTGCGGCGCCGGAGCGCTCGGAAAAGTCCTGCTCTCCGTCGACCATGAGAGCGGTGTCTGCCGCTCCGTCGATGAGCTTGCGAGCGAGCGGGCACTCTTCGAGCGCTGCCAAAAGCTCCTGCTGGAGGGAAGGGCGCCGGAGCTGCAAAAGGTTCTCGAGCAGGAGGGAAAGCTCTCCATTGATCTCCTTCTCGCCATGGAGGAGGCGGGGGATGAAATCATCCGTGGCTGCTTCCGGGAGACTCTGAGATATGCCGGGGCCGCCCTCGCAAATGTAGTGAATCTCTTAAATCCCGAGCTCGTGGTCGTGGACGCGAGCATTCTGCAAAATGCGATGAACCGGGGAATCCTTCTGGAGGAGTCCAAAAAGTATTTCTACAGCCTGAACAAAGGGGTCCGCCTGCTCTTTGTCCCCTTCCATAAAAACCGCGGCGCGGTCGGCGCGGCCTACAGCGTGATCCAGAGAAACTTCCTGGACCGCTGAGGAGGGGCCCGCAGAGCTCTTTTCGTAATATAATCTGCCGCCGGGCGCAGGCATTTCTCGAGGAAAAGAGCCTCCCGGCCCCGCCGAATGTATGATAATTTTATAAGAAAAAAGGAGGGGGGAGACGCTTTCGCGCCTCTCCCCTCTTTTGAGGATAGTCCGGGACCGGCCAAGACCGGCCCCAGGAGCAGCCACAGAGCACGGCACTCAGCTCTTCAGCGGCCGTTTCCTGCTGTGCCTGTCGATAATCGCCTGCTGCTCCTTTGTGAGCTTAATTTCATGGTCCTTCCCGTCCAGCTCCTTGTGTCCGACGTGATCACAGTGCCCCGCATGGGCGTAGCTGCAATAGGCACAGGAGCCGTACTTCTTATGCTCCCGCCGAAGACTCAGAATGACATAAAGCACAATGAGCAGTATGATCGCTCCCACAATGAAATTTCCCATGAAATGCTCCTTTCTCTCCGGTCAGAGGCCGGAGTTTTTTGCATCCTCCGCCTAGGCCCTGGCAGCGGTCGCTCTCTCTACCGCGGTCTCCGCCGAGCCGCTGAGCGCTGTCGCTTCCTTGTAGGGCCGGAAGAGCCCCCAGATGCCGAGCCCGATCAGTGCGAGCGCGACGATCGTGAAGACATTAAAGCTCACGACTCCTGCGATCAGGCCGCCGATCTGGTAGATGACAAGGGATACGCAATAGGCCAGACTGCATTCCCAGGCGATGGCAAAGAGCGTCCACTTTCCGTTGTTCATCTCTCTCCGAATCGCTCCGATCGCCGCAAAGCAGGGAGCGCAGAGAAGGTTAAAGGCAAGGAAGCTGTAGCCCGCGATGCCGTTTCCAAAGTACTCATGCACCTGCTGCCAGATCTGGTCTCCGTTTTCCGCAAGCTCCTCCGCACCGCTGTAATGGAAGAGGGTGCCGAAGGTACCGACGATATTCTCCTTCGCGATGAGGCCGGTGACTGCCGCGACGACGGCCTTCCACTTCCCCCAGCCAAGAGGAGCAAAGAGCCAGGCGATCCCGTTTCCGATCACAGCGAGGATACTGTTGTCCATATCATCCTCTCCCAGAAGCTGAAGCTGGAAATTGAAGCGGGAGAGGAACCAGACGAGGATCGTCGCGAGCAGGATGACGGTACCCGCCTTCTTGACGAAGGACATGGCGCGCTCCCAGACGCTCTTTAAGACGTCGATCACTCTGGGAAGATGATAGGCGGGGAGCTCCATGACAAAGGGGGCCGGCTCCCCGGCGAACATCTTCGTCTTCTTTAAGACGATTCCGGAAAAGACGATCGCGGCAATCCCGAGGAAGTAGGCCGACCAGCCGATCCAGGCGGAATTGTTGAAGATCGCTCCCGCTATGATGCCGATGATCGGGAGCTTCGCGGAGCAGGGGATGAAGGTCGTCGTCATGATCGTCATCCTCCGGTCTCTCTCATTCTCCACCGTGCGGGAGGCCATGACGCCCGGGACACCGCAGCCGGAGCCGATCAGCATCGGGATGAAGGACTTCCCGGAGAGACCGAACTTCCGAAAGATCCTGTCCATGATGAAGGCGATGCGGGCCATATAGCCGCAGCCCTCCAAAAAGGCGAGGAAGAGGAAGAAGGTGATCATCTGCGGCAGGAAGCCGATGACGGCGCCAAGACCTGCGACGATACCATCCAATACCAGACCCGAGAGGACCTCTCCCGTTCCGAGTGCCTCCAGTCCCGCAGAGACAAGCCCCGGGATGGAGGGAAGATCTATGAGGCCGAAGAAGCTCCAGGGATCCGAGCCGAAGAGCACATCGTTCACCCAGTCCGTCATCGCCGTACCGACGGTCTGGATGGAGACATAGTAGACGACGAACATGATGAGCGCAAAGATCGGAATCGCGAGGAAACGGTTCGTGACGATCTCATCGATCTTGTCGGAGGTGCTCAGTCCGTTCCTTTTCTTCTTTTTATAGGCGGCGGAGATGATGCTCTGAATGTAGCTGTAGCGCTCATTCGTGATGATGGACTCCGCATCATCGTCCTCCTTCTTCTCGACCTCCGCGATCAGGGACTCGATATTGACGCTCTTTCCGGGCTCCTTCATCTCGTTTCGGATCTTGTCATCCCGTTCAAAGAGCTTCACCGCGAAGAAGCGCTGCTGCTTCTCCGGAACGGAGGAGCTGATCTTGTCCTCGATCTCCTGGATCGCCTCCGCGACATCGGGCTTGAATTTGTGCACGACCTCGGTGCCCTCACCGCTCTTCGCCACCCGGACAGCGAGCTCCGCCGCCTCCTTCACGCCCTTTCCGCGGAGCGCGGAGATGCTCACGACCTTGCAGCCCATCGCCTTCTCGAGCTCCTTCAGGTTGATGACATCGCCGCTCTTTTCGACGACATCCATCATATTGATCGCCATGACGACGGGGATCCCGAGCTCCTTCAGCTGCGTGGAAAGATAGAGATTTCTCTCGAGATTGGTTCCGTCAACGATATTCAGGATCGCATCCGGCCTTGTGTTGATGAGGTAGTTTCTCGCCACCACCTCCTCCAGTGTATAGGGAGAGAGGGAATAGATGCCGGGGAGATCCGCGATGGTCACGTCACTGTGCCCCTTGAGCTTCCCCTCCTTCTTCTCCACGGTGACGCCCGGCCAGTTTCCGACGTATTGATTGGATCCGGTCAGCTGATTGAAAAGTGTCGTCTTGCCGGCGTTGGGATTCCCCGCCAGCGCGATCGTGATTGCCATAACTATGCCTCCTTACTTCAACTCTATCTGTACCATCTCCGCGTCGCTCTTCCGGACAGAGAGCTCATAGCCTCTGACCGTGATCTCCACGGGGTCGCCGAGCGGCGCGACCTTCCGGACGTAGAGCTCCGCCCCCTTCGTGATCCCCATATCCATGATCCTTCTCTTCACGGCGCCCTCTCCCGTGAGCTTCGTCACTACCGCCGTCTGCCCCGGGCGCATCTCCCTCAATGTCATATTCCCCTCCTTCACTCACCACTCCTAAACCATAATGCGGTTCGCCATTTCCTTGCTGATCGCAACACGCGCTTCCTTTACCTTGACGATCACATTGCCCGCCGAGGTGGAAATGACAGTCACCTCCCCGCCGACCACGAAGCCCAGATCGCTCAGATGCTGTCTCACCTCGCTGCTTCCGCCGATCTTCTGGATCGTCTGGGCCGTCCCTGTCCCTGCCAATGTCAATGGCACCATCTCCGCCTCCTTACCGCCAGCCGTCAATTCGGCCAGCATAATTGTAGCCTTGCCTAACTGCCAGAATAAATTAGCATCGTCTAACCTAAAAGTCAATGATTTAATTGCATTTCTCCAAAAAAATAGTAAACTATCTTTAATCCCCGGAGAGGACAAGATCTGCCGCCCCGGTATTTATTGTGAGCATGGATCCTGCGCGCGGCCCGGAGTTTCGTCGAAGCGGAAAGAAAAGGATGAGGCGGCGGAGACAAAAGAGAAAAGCGGGGAAAAGGACAGCGGAGAGAAAAAGAGGATGGGAAATGAAAGCATACGAAACACATGAGTCGGAGGAAAATTATCTGGAGAGCATCCTGATGCTCTCCATCGATCATCGAAATGTGAGGGCGATCGATATCGCGAATATGCTGGGCTTTTCGAAGCCCAGCGTGAGCGTCGCCCTGAAGCGCCTCCGGGAGGAGGGAAAGGTGGAGGTCGATGAGAGAGGCTTCCTGAGCCTGACCGAGACGGGCCTTAAGATCGCGCAGTCTACCTATGAGAAGCATCTCGTTCTGACCGATGTTCTGGTGGCGCTCGGGGTCAATGCCTACACGGCCTCCCAGGACGCCTGCCGGATCGAACACGTGCTGAGCCCGGAATCCTTCTCAAAGATCAAGGAATACTATCACGCCCACTGCAAGGTGGAGCCGAAGGTCTGAGAAAATTTGTCCCTACCCGCATAGCGGGTGGTTTTTTGCTTCGCAATGCTTCCCTTGCTTTGCAAACGAAGCTCCTGCTCAGCAGGCTAAAGCCAAAAGCTGCAAATGAAGAAGCTCCTCCATCTGCCCGAAAGCGGGCGGATGGAGGAGCTCTTTCATTTCGCTGAAAGGTCCTGCTGACAGAAGCTTCCTTCACGAAAATGTCAGCAGGACCTTCCGATATACCTTCTGTCCCACAGCGCGCGGGACTTATCTTCCCAAACGCGTCGTAAGACGGGCTATGCACAAACAGACAAAGCGGCTCTTCGGAAGGGGAGCTCCGTCAGCGATACCGGAGTCAGGCGGCGGTTCCCGCTTTCAGCAGTCTCCCCTTCTCCTCCTCTCTCTTCTCCCGCTCCAGCTCCTCCTCGGGGAGAAGCTTCGTCATGCTCTTCATCCCGATCGCGATCGTAGAGACATTGTGGAAGAGCGCGGAGCTTGCGGGCGGAAGGATGCTTGCTACGCCAAGTCCGATGAGGAGCGCGTTGAAGCCGATGATGAAGTGATAATTCTCCTGAATTCTCTCCATCAGGCGCATGCTCAGCTTCCGGAGAACGACGAGCTCATAGAGATCCCCCTCCGATATCGTGATGTCCGCGACCTCCTTTGCGATGGCCGCCCCGGCGCTGATCGCGACCCCCGCGTCCGCCTCGGAGAGGGCCGGTGAATCATTGATTCCGTCTCCCGTCATGATGACCTTCCGTCCGGCCTCGTGCTCCCTCCGGATAAAGGCCGCCTTTTCCTCCGGAAGAACCTCCGCAAAATACTCGTCGACTCCGACCAGCTTTGCGACAGCCGCCGCGGTCCGCCGGCTGTCTCCGGTCATCATCACCACCTTGTCGATGCCGAGCTTCCTCAGCTCCCGTATCACCGCGGGACCCTCCTCGCGGAGCGGATCGGAGATCAGGATGACGGCGGCCAGCTTCCCCTCCACCGCGAGATAAAGATGGGAGAAGTGCTCCGGGAGATTCCGGAATTTCTCCTCATCCCCCTCCGGGATCAGGCAGTGCTCATCCTCGAAGATGAAGTGATAGCTTCCGATAAAGACGCGCTTTCCTTCATAGATACTGGAAATGCCGTGCGCGACCACATACTCCACCTTTGAGTGGCGCTCCTCGTGGCGGAGCTTCCGCTTCTTTGCCTCCTTCACGACGGCGTTCGCCATGGAGTGCGGGTAGTGCTCCTCCAGGCAGGCCGCCATCCGGAGCATCTCGTTCGGATCCTCTCCTCCGAAGGTGATGATATCCACCACCTGGGGGGAGGCGTGGGTCAGAGTCCCGGTCTTATCGAAGACGATGGTCTTCGCGTCGGAGACGGCCTCCATGAACTTCCCTCCCTTGATGGAGATCCGGTATTTCCCGGCCTCCCGCATTGCGGAGAGGACGGCGACCGGCATGGAAAGCTTCAGGGCGCAGGAGAAGTCCACCATCAAAAAGGCGAGGGCCTTTACCGGGTTCCGGGTGAGGAGATAGGTGAGCACCGCCCCTCCCAGGCTGTAGGGTACGAGCTTATCCGCAAGATGGGAGGCTCTGTCCTCCGTCTCCGACTTTAGCTTCTCGGACTCCTCAATCATGCGGACGATCCGGTCATAGCGCCCGGAGCCGGCCTCCTGCTCCACCAGGATCCGGCATTCCCCCTCTTCGACGACCGTGCCCGCGTAGACCATGCCGCCGACCGTCTTCCGGACCGGCATGGACTCCCCTGTCATGGAGGCCTGATTTACCATCGCCTCCCCCGCGGAGAGCTTCCCGTCGAGAGGGATCATATTTCCCGTGCGGACCACGATTTCCGAGCCGGTCTTCACCTCATTGATCGGAAGGAGGAGCTCCTGCCCGTTCACGACGACCCAGACCTTGTCCACATTTAAAGACATGGTGCGGGCCAGATCATCCACGGATTTTTTGTGCGTCCACTCCTCCAGCGTCTCTCCGATCGAGAGCAGGAACATGACGGAGGAAGCGGTGCCGAAATCCCCCCGGAGCATCGAGCTTGTGATCGCGACGGCATCCAGGAGCGGAACCTCGATCTTTCCCCGGAGAAGGCAGCCTATGCCCCGGAGAAGGAAGGGGACGGACTTAATGAGTGAGAGCGCGATCTTAAGGGGCGCAGGATAAAAGAGGACATTGATGACCCGCTCCGCAATAGCCCGGGCAAGCCTGTCCTCATAGCCTCGATTTAAAGCCCGCCCCGTGCGCTCCGGGACGAGGGACTCATTCCCCTCATAGCGAAACCGTGCCAGAGCGCGGACGATTCCGCTCCGCTCTCCGCGGTACAAAATGACGGCATCCCCGGTCCTGTCATAGACCTTCACCTCTCTGACATCTTGAAGTCTACGGAGATAGTACTCCAAAATGTCGGCTTCTCGGAGGCTCATGCGGGGGCGCATCACATGGACGCGGAGCCGCCCGGGGGATTCATGTAAAATCTGACATTTCATGCTCTTCCTTTTCTCTCCTTTTCTCTCTCGAAGGCCCTCTTCCGCCTAGGCGGCAGAGGGCGGACTCATCGGGCATTTCTCGGGACAAAGGAAGAGGGAGGCGAAATGCTCCGCCCCCCTGTCCCCTTGAAGTCCTCTCAGACCTCCTTCGCATCGTCCTCGATCGCCTTCTCATCCTCGATAACGGCGGCGGCCTTTTCCTCTGCGCGCTTCTCATTGATGCGCTTTGCATCCTCCAGGATATCGCTGGCATTCTCCCGGACGCAGCTATGGACCTTCATGACACAGTCCTGCGCCCTCAGAGCAGCGGCAGTCGCCTCTGTATAGACCTTCTTTGCGTCATCGCTGGAGAGAATCTTCAGCCCAGCGGTTCCAAAGAGGACGCCGCCCGCGAACAGACCAAGCTTTTTCCAATCACAGAAAAACATATTTTGCCTCCCTTATTACTATCCTATCCTCTGCGTTTTCTCCGCAGTAGTCTCTTTCCTATCCTCAACGTAGGTCATTGTAAACGCTGTCAGCCCGCAAAGTCAATACTAACAGTCCGATAGAAGCTTCTAATCTTTTCCCCGCTCTCTCCTTCCGAGGAGGCGCATGGAGTTCAGGATGCAGATGACCGCGACCCCGACATCCGAGAAGACGGCGGCCCACATATTGGCGAAGCCCAGGGCACTGAGAAGCAGGATGCAGATCTTTACGATCAGGGCGAAGGCGATATTCTGCACGGCAATCCGAATGACGCGCCTTGCGATCCGGATGACATCCGGGAGCCTCCCGATATCATCATCCATGATGACGACATCCGCGGCCTCGATCGCAGCGTCCGATCCCATGGCCCCCATGGCGATCCCGACATCGGCACGGGAGAGTACCGGAGCGTCGTTGATGCCGTCCCCGATGAAGGCGAGCACCCCCTTCCTGCCCTTTTCCCTCTCCTCCGAGAGCAAAAGCTCCAGCTTCTCGACCTTTCCCTCCGGGAGAAGCTCCGCGTAGACCTTGTCGGCCCCGAGCTCCCCCGCGACGGCCTCCCCGACGCTCTCTTTGTCCCCGGTGAGCAGGACAAAGCGCTCGACGCCCTCCTTCTTCAGCGCGGCAACGGCCTCCTTCGCCCCCTTCTTCAGCCTGTCCCTTATGAGGATCGCGCCGAGACAGCGCCCGTCCAGGGCGACATAGCTGATCGTAGCGGCCCGGTCCTCCGCCCTTTGATACGAAATCCCACAGCTCTCCATCAGCTTCTCATTTCCGAGCAGGATGACTCTCCCGTTCACCCGGCTTCGTATCCCAAGTCCGGACAGATTCTCTGTCTCCGAAATTCCGCCCTCCGAAGGATCCTGTCCCCCGAAGAGCCTTCGGTACTCCTCCCGGATGGACTTCGCGATCGGATGCGTGGAGAGCCCCTCGGCGAGAGCCGCCTGAAAAAGGAGCTCTCTTTCCTCTGTTCCGGGCGAGGGAAGCAGCTCCGCGACCTCGAAATTCCCCTCGGTGAGAGTCCCCGTCTTGTCTGAGACCACGACCTTCAGCTTCGCGAGAAGCTCCAGATAGTTCGATCCCTTGACGAGGACGCCGGAAGAGGAGGCAGCGCCGATCCCGCCGAAGAAGGCGAGGGGCACGGAGATCACAAGCGCACAGGGACAGGATACGACAAGGAAGGTACAGGCCCGATAGAGGAAGGAAAGCGGCGGGTGCAGGGCAAAGACCGTCGGTTCCGTAAGCCCCAGCCTTACGGCAAGAAGGAGGAAAAGCGGAGGGAGGACAGCGAGCATAAGTGCGAGGCAGACGACGATCGGCGTATAGACTCTCGCAAATCTCGTGATGAAATTCTCTGTCCGGGACTTCTTCTCCGAGGCCTCCTCCACGAGAGAGAGAATGCGGGAGACCGTCGAATCCTCAAAGACCTTCACCGCCTCGATGCGGAGCGATCCCTCCCCGTTGATGCAGCCGGAAATAATGGGATCTCCGCTTCGGACAGAGCGGGGCACGGATTCCCCGGTGAGCGCCGCCGTATTGATCCGGCTCTCCCCGGATATCACGAGGCCGTCGACCGGCACTTTCTCCCCGGGCCGGATCAGAAGGATATCTCCGATCGAGACCTCCTCGGGATCGACGGTCTCGACGCTTCCGTCGGGGCGCTCCACATTGGCGGATTCCGGGGCGATCTCCATGAGCGCGGAGATTGAGCGCCGGGTCCTCCCGAGCGCATAGCTCTGAAACCACTCCCCTACCTGGTAAAAGAGCATAACGGCGACTGCCTCGGCATTCTCTCCGGAGAGAAAGGCTCCGATCGTCGCGAGCGTCATCAGAAAGCACTCATCAAAAGGGCGGCGGTTTCTGATGCCGGATACCGCGTCCCGCAGGACAGAAAATCCGCAGAAAAGATAGGGGATCAGGAAGCAAAGAAAGCTCAGAAAGCGATTCTCAAAGACCGCGGGAAGCGCCCCGCCTTTATCCAGCAGCAGCATAATGAAAAATACCGCGAGGGAGAACAAGATCCTCCTCCCCCTCTTCTTCAGCTTCTCATCCATCCGATCCTTACCTCCGCCCTGTTCCGATCTTCTGCCTGATTTTATAAAAGCACCGAAAAGCCCGCTTCGATCCTTCTTCCGGTCTCGATGGCCTTCCCGAGAAGCTCCTCAAAGCGCTCATCCTCCGTCTCCAAAGTGAACTTCTGCATCAGGAAATTGACCTTCACATCCTTCACTCCATCCAGCTTCCGGATCGCATCCTCGACTTTCCTTGCGCAGTTTGCGCAGTCGATCTCACAGCGAAATTTCTTTCTCATCTCTCCCTCCTCATTCCTCAATGTGCTCAATTCCCATGGCGATGATGGTCTTCACATGCTCATCCGCAAGGGAATAGATCATGGCCTTCCCGCTTCGCCTCGCATTGATGAGCTTCGAAACCCTAAGGATCTTCAGCTGGTGGGAGACCGCGGACTGGTTCATCTCAAGGTCCTCGCAGATCTCCGTCACATTTTTCTCTCCGTTGATAAGATCATAGAGAATCCGGACTCTCGTGGAATCCCCGAAGACCTTGAAAAGCTCCGCAAGATCAGAGAGCTCCTCCTCCGGAATGTCTCGGATAATATGCTCAATACTTCTTCCGCTTCTCATCAGCATCTCTCCTCCCCACTGTACCGGCCTCTCCTCATCGGAGTCCTCCTTGATCATCGTATCAACATATGATTATATTATCATATGTTTTAGAAAAGTCAAGCCGAATCGGAGCGAGAGCGTCCTGGGCCGGGCGGACAAAGGGCAGAAAAGGCGGAGAAAGCATTTTTTATGCTCTCTCCGCCCCTTCGCAGTCTTCTCTCTTTCTGTTTTCTCTTTCCCCGGTCCTCGCCCGCCCTACAGCAGGGACGCGATGCAGCTCTCAACTTCCTTCATATCCGCGGTCGGCTCGAAGCGGGCGACGACATTTCCCTTCCTGTCCACGATAAACTTCGTGAAATTCCACTTGATCTCCGGATTATGCTCATAGTCCTTGTCGATCCCCGAGAGAATCTCCTTCAGCTTATCCGTGATGGGACCATCCTGAAAGCCCCGGAAGCCCTGCTGCGACTTCAGATAGCCATAGAGCGGAAGTGCATCTTTCCCGTTGACATCGGACTTCTTCATCTGCGGAAACTGCGTGTTGAAGTGAAGCGTGCAAAACTCGTGAATCTCCTCATCCGTTCCGGGCGCCTGGCCGTAGAACTGATTGCACGGAATGTCGATGATCTCGAGTCCCTTATCGTGATATTTCTCATAGAGCGCCTCGATATCCTTATACTGCGGCGTAAAGCCGCAGCCGGTCGCCGTATTCACGACCATGACGACCTTTCCCTCGTAATTCCTGAGCGGAAGCTCCTCATTCTTCGCATTCCTGATCGTATAGTCATAAAATCCCATCTTATCCTCGCTTTCCTTCGGAAACTGTCCCGGCCTCTCTCTGTCCGGATGCGGAGGGGAGAGGCCCCGTCAGTCAGATTATTTGATTGCTTGCAATTTTATTTTATCAAATATTTTTCCGCTGTCAAGCGCTTTCGAAGAAAGAGGGGAGAGAGCTAGAGCCCGAAATACTGCTTAAGCCCCAGTACCACGCCGTCCATGAGCTTTCCCTGCACCGCCGGAGAATGGTCCGACGCGCGGTCTCCGATCTCCAGATCAATGGAGGGGATCGTGGAATAGGAGGTCTGGGTCAGGTCCATATTCATATTGCCCGCTCCGAAGATCTTGCCCCCGGCCTGCCGGATTCCCCCGATGACGGCCTTTCCCAGGGCATTGTGCTCCTGCCAGTGAGAGGCGACCGGTTCCATCCTCCGATAGGTCCCCACCTCCGGGACGCTCATAAAGAAGGCGCCCTTGTCGGAATCCGTGGAATCATAGTGGATCGCGATATGCACATTCGCATACTGGTTTGCGAGGCAGGTGCGGGCGATGTTGTCGAGCTGGATATCGTCACCCTCCCGAATCATAAGGACATTAAAGCCCGCGGCGAGGAGCTTATCCCGGAGGAGAAGGGCGGCCGTCAGATTCGCCTTGGCCTCCGTCGTGCCGTCCTTCAGCGTCGTCCCATAGGAGACCGCCGTCGCAGTGGTGGACCCCGCCGAGGTCGAGCCTCCTGTCACCTTGGCCGTCCCGTCCGGATGGCAGAGTGTCCGCACATCGGAGCCGCCCTTTGTGCCGTGACCCGCGTTGACACAGATCGTCTTTCCATTGGATACGGAGGCATCCGCCTTATAGAGAAGCGCGCTCCCGCTGTGGATCTTGGAGTTTGCGGCGAGAGGCCATGACGGATCGAAGGAGAGGCTCTGCGCGGCCTGTCCCGCGCTTCCGGCCGCATCGGCCGCGGAAGCGGAGCTCTCCGACTGCTTTGCGCTAAGGTAACGGCTTGCGATATAGCTCTCCTTTCCATCTACGAGGATGCGGCTCCATTCCTTGCTGTAGCCGGTCCGCCGGAAGCTCTGCCCCTTTTGTGCAGTCCCCTGCAGTGCGCCCCCCTTTCCCGGACTCTTTCGGATATTGATATTGCTCCCCGTGACATAGACGGTTTCATCCACATTCTGAAACTCAATCTTCGAAGAGAGCGTCTCCGCGGCGGGCTGAGTCTCTCCGACCGTAATCAGCTTCGCGCCGTTTGAGAGGACGCCGCTCTCCGTCTCCTCCGATCCGACACTCCCCCCCGCGCTTTCAGAAGCCGCGCTCTCCGCCGAAGCGGCGTCCGAGCTGAGCTCCGCCCTCTCCTGGCCCCGGCACGCCGAAAGCGACAGCGCAAAAAGCAGGAGCAACATCCATTTCTTTCTCTTCATCTTCCCTTCTCTCCTCCCCGGTCAGCCGCCGTCTGTCAATCTTCCTCTCCCTGCTCCTTCCCGCAGAATCCGGAAAAGAGCCGTTTTTCTTTCCTTACTTACTTTGAGGACCGGCTCTCTCCCATCTCTCAGCCTCCGAGCTGCTCCTCCCGCGCCTTGATGAGGTCCCGGTTTTTCTTCTCAAAGTCATTCAGCTGATCATCACTGAATCGGCCCGCTTCGATGCTGCCGTGATACCAGTCCTTCCCTTCAAAATAAGTCCGAAGTCCGCTGTCGCTGAAGATCCGCCCTCTCCTGGCATAGATCTCGTTCCTCGCGATCCGAAGCTCTTCCTTCGTGAGCCCCGAAATCTCCTCCGCGCTGTAATAGCGGCTGTCGCTGTCCGGGAGGATAAAGCCTCCGCTGTCCGAAGGCGGCTCCGATTCCGTCAAGGCGGGAGAAGCCGACTCCGAATCGGACTCATTCTCCGGCTTCGGAGATTCTCCCTCTCCTCCGGAAGACTCCGCGGTCGGAAGCATCCGCTCCCAGCCCTTCTTTCCCTCAGATGTCTTCCGCTCCGCTTTCCGCTTCTTTTCCCCGCTCTTTCTCTCCTTCCCGCCGCTGCTGTCTTCCTCTTCTTCGTCCCGCTCTGTTTTCCGCTTCCTTCTTTTGTCTCTTTCCCGATCCCCTTCTCTGTCCTTCTTTCCTTCCCCCTTTCCTCTCTCAGAGCTTTCCTCAGAGAGAAGGGAGTCCTCTGTGAAATAACGGAACATAAAGAAACTCCCCGCGCCAAGAAGTGCCGAAAGCAAGAGGGCGAGAGCCAGGATCAGGGCCCCTTTGCCATTGAATCCCCTTTTCGGAGGTCTCTGCTTTGGAGCCGGGTAGAAGGCGCTTCCCTGTCCCCCTGCCCGGCGGTCTCCGTTCCCCGCCTGCTCCGTTCTCTTGCCCTCAGATGGGGAAGCACTCCCCTCTCCCCTCGGACGCGGCGCTCCGCAGTGCGGACAGAAGCTTGCTCTCTCCGAAATCTCGCCTCCGCATCTCTCACATTTCATACTCATCCCCCCGTTCACTTGCTCTGTGCCGATTGGACATTCTCCTGAACCAATGTCTCTCTCTTCTCCTCTACCTCGTAGAGATCAAAGCAGTCCTTCTTCTTTTTATAATTCTTTCCGAGTACGATCCTCCCCGCTCCGTAGACATTCCAGTCCACGACCTCCTCGGAAATCTCATGAATTCTCTCCCCCTCCAGGACAGAAAAGGTGCTGCTGCTCCGTGTGCCCTCCCTCTCAATCCCACTGTTGATATAGGTTTTCCCCCTGTAAAACCCGATATTGTCGACATGCTCCGCGATCCGCTCTCCGTTTCGGCAGAGCGTCCCCATCCCCTTCTCATCCAGGTCCCGGATGTAGTAGAAATCCTTTCCGGAGAGGAAGACCCCCCGGATCTGCGATGCCCCTCTCTCGATTCGCTCCGCATCTCCGATATGTCCGCCCCGGATCTGAAAGAGGGAGAGGTTTGTCTTTCCCTCCGCGCTGCTCATCTCAAAGAGACGCTTATTGTCCGGGTCCAGAATGTACTCCGCCTTCGGGCGGTAGTCCAGGCTTCCGAGCGCCCTTCCGTCGTAGTAGAGCTGTGCCTTGATCGTGAGAGAGGCGTCCTCCTGAAAGCTGTCATTTAATGCCTTCCCCCAGTTAGTCGAGGAGGGGAGCTCCGCAAGGCGGATCTTCTGCATCTTGATCTCGCTGAGCGGAATGGCAAGGAGCGCCTTTCCCGTCTTTTCCGTCCCGCTCTCGAGCTCTGCCTCGTCCAATATGACGGAGGATGCGAGAAGGCTCTCTTTTCTTCCATCGCTTCGGAAGAGATCTCCAAAGCCGTTCTCTCCCCCGCCCCCCTCCTTCATTTCTCTCCGAAGCTTCCGCTCCTGCTCCTCCGTGAGGCCGCTGAAATCAAAGAAACGGCTGTAGTCGAAATCGCCGGAGCGAAGAAAGAGAATCCCCTCTCCGCCGCTTTGGCCGCGGGCCTCCTTCGCATCCACCTCGATTTTCACCGTCCGCTCCCCCTCAAGGAAATAAAGGGCGCCCTTCCCGTCCGCATAGAAAAAGCGGTCCAGGCTTCCGTTATAGGACAGGGCCTCCGCGAAATTCTCTCCGACCTTTCTTCTCTCCGCCCCGCTCTCTGTGGAAAGGCGATAGAGCTTTCCCTCCGAATCGGCATAGATCAGCTCGCTCCCATCCTCGGAAAAAAACTGCTCCGCCGCATCCTCGCAGAGCTTCTCCATCTCGCCCCGGTATGAACCGAAGAAGAGCTCCTTTCCGCTTCGATACCAAAGCTTCTCTCCCTTCAGTATCCCGAAGTCGCTGACGGAATCCGCGATGCGCCTCGTCTCCTCCTTCCCTTCCGAAGGAGAAAGACCCTTCACACAGAGCCTCCCGCCCTTTCCGTCGAATTCCTCATAGAAGAGGATCGCCTTTCCATCCTCTGTGTATTCGGCTCTGTAGAGCGGTGTATAATACTCATTATAATCTGTAATCGTCCGATGATTAAGTGCTTTCTCCGTCAAAATCACGGGTTTTCCCCCGCTGTAATAATAAAGCCTTCCATCTGCGATATATAAAATTCCTCTTCTCTCCCTCTCTGCTCCCTCCTCCCGTTTTTCCGGGGAGAGGAGGCGGCTTAGGAAAAAGAGAGCGGCGAAAAGAAGGAAAAGCGCGAAGAGGGGAAGGAAAAGCTTTTTTCCCGAAAAAGGACGGAGAAAAGCATTTTGCCGCTTCCCTTCTCCGCCCTGTTCCCGCTTCTCGGAGGGCGCAGGATCAGCTTTTTCTTCGGGCTTCCCCCCGCTTTTTTTCAAAAAACTCATCTTTTCCCCTCCGCCGCGGATCGCTCCCGCTTTCCCTCATTCCTTCAATTGATTCCTCGATCGGCTCCGCTGTCCCGGGGATCGGGGATTCCTGCTGCCTTCCGGAATGCGGCATGGATCTTTTCTTTATGGATGGAATCCGTTTCTTCGTCTCTTCCTAGCCCAGGAAATTCTGAACCCAGTAACTCTGCCCGCCCTGTACGCTGTAGCCGATGCCGATGGAGCTGTATTTCGGATCCAGGATATTCCGGCGGTGCCCCTCGCTGTGCATCCAGCTGTCCATGACCGACTCCGCACTTTTCTGTCCGCTCGCAATATTCTCCCCCACGGCATGGTACTCCGTGATGCCCATCGGGGCGTAGAGCGAAGACCATTCCTGTCCGTTGGGTCTTGTGTGGCTGAAGAGAGTCCCCAGCTCCTGCGCCCTCTGCTCCGCGACCCGGTCAAGTGCGGAATTGTCGGAGAGCGGCTGCAGTCCGGCCCTGCTCCTCTCCTGATTTACCAGGCGGAGAAGCTCCGCCCGCTCGCTCGCCGCGCTGAGCGCGCTCCCGTTCGACCCTCCTGAGACCGCTCTTCTCTGTACGACGCCGTTTACCGTCCACGCGCCGTTTCCGTCCACGGTAAAGCCGTCCGGAGTCGTCGTCCCCGTGAGAAGCCAGCCGTCCGGTTTAAAATAATAGCACTCTTCGATCCTGTCACCGTTTCCGTCGATCCAGAGCCAGCCGCCCGCCGGATAATTCCCTCCTCCAAGATCATACCACCAGCCCCCTCTGCTGCTCTGCCAGCCGCCCGCATAAACCGCATTCGAAGCGAGCAAAGCGAGAATTGCCGCCGCCGCTGTCAGCTTTCTGATTTTCATTCCATTCCTCCTGTAAAGTCTGTCATACTCTTCCCGCTTCTTTCAGACGGGAAATCCGCCGCGCTCTCCGCGCGCCGGCATTTCTATCCTAGGAAAAAGCTCCCCTAAAGTCAATCTCTGCTTCTTTTCCATTTTCTTTCAAATTCGGAATTCCTGGGGCCTTTCCGGAGCTTCCGGCCGGATTCCAGCGGAAAATCCGCTCCTCCGGAATCCACTTTCCGAGCTCTTTCAGCAAAAAGTCCTCCATCCGCTCTCCGAGTCCTCTCCCGTAATGACAGACTCCGCCGTCATTCTCGTAGGGAAACTGCGCGATCACGGAGCGGGGGAGGGCGCGGCGAAGCTCCCGGAGATAGGCTCCGGAGATCCGGAAGCTCCCGACGCTCAAATCCCGGATCTCCTCCGGGGAGAATGTCCGAAAGACCTGATGCAAAAGCTCCAGATAGGCCTGCTCCCAGCCCGGGCAGTAGATCATGGGATCAAAGCAAAAACGGATCGGAAAGCCATAGGCATGCGCTTCCTCTGCGCTCTCAAGCCTCGCGCGAAGACTCCCCGTCCGCTTTTCAAAGGAGCGGATGATCCTCTCCGGGGAGAGCGTGAAGGCGAAAATCATCCGCTCCCTATCCTCCTTCGA
Organism: Oribacterium sp. oral taxon 078 str. F0263; assembly: GCF_000469565.1. Taxonomy (NCBI): domain Bacteria; kingdom Bacillati; phylum Bacillota; class Clostridia; order Lachnospirales; family Lachnospiraceae; genus Oribacterium; species Oribacterium sp. oral taxon 078. The sequence continues at coordinate 57,875 of NZ_KI273128.1, forward strand.
AAGCCTCCCGGCGAAGTCCTTGAAAAAGCTTCGATTTCCCGACTTCGTCCGGACCTCGATCCGAAGCCCCGGCTCCTCCCTGAGAAAGTCCGTGAAGCGGAGAAGGAGGTGAAAGAGTCCCTCCAGCGCGAGGAGATCCGTATCATAGGAGACGCAAAGATACACCGTTCCCTTTCGCAAAAGCTCTCGAAGTTCGGAGAAAAGCTCCGGAAGATTCCAAAAGAGCACTAGATTTCCCGAGAGATACATCCCCTTCAGATAGCAGTATTCGCAGTCGTAAATGCAGTTCATCACGAGAGAGCTGTAGAAAAAGTTTTCCTCCCCAAAGCTCTGGCAGACCGGTGCGCCGGGATAGATCAGCCTCCCCCTCTTCCTGGCGAGGATCAGCTTCTGAGAGCGCTGCTGCATCTCCCGGTTCTGCCTCCTCCGATTAAATACATCCTTATAATGGGAGATCTCCACAAGCTTCGCGTCCGGAAAACGGCGGAGCAGCGGATCGAGCTCCGGATCCCCGATGAGCTCCTTCTCGATATAAATATGGGAAAATCCTCTCAAAGCTCCATGCCCTCCCGAAAATCCCGCGCAAAAATCCCCGGCGAAAAGCCACCGCAGCCTTTAAAACGAAAGGGCGCGCTCCAGAATGCGCTTCCCCTCCTTTTTATCCCGGCACGGGAGCTCCCCCAGCCGATAGAGCGCGTTCCAATATTCCCTCCAGTCCTCCCCGGAAAGCTTTTGGTAGAGAAGAAGCTGCCGAAGCCTCCCATCCATAGAGAGGGAGCAGTGGAGCGCCGCAGAAAGCTTCCCGATCTCGGCCTCCTCCTCTTCGGAGAAGAGCGCTGCACGGCTTCGAAGCTCCTCCGAAAGACCCTGCAGCTGTCCGATCAGGGAGGAGAGCACCGGCTCCTGCTCCGTAAAAAGCGCATTCCGCTGCTCCTCCCCCGCATCTTCCTGCAAAAGTCTCAGAAAAAGCATCCGATCCGGCGACAGGTAGTAGGAACCCGCCTCATAGATCGCCGCGGATTCTCTGTCAAAAAGCGCATCCTCCGAAATTCCGCTCTCTTCCCCCGCATAGAACCTCTCTCCCGAAAATCCCGTGCACTCCGGAAAGGGAAGGTCATAGAGCATATCCGGATAGAAGCTTCTCCCGCTGTCCAGATTCACAAGCTTATTCAGGAGGAAAAAACCGCTCTCCCTTTCTCGCTCCGGGCTCCGCAAGCTCCCCCGCATCCCTTCTCCCCGAAAAGAGCCAAGGCGCCGCGCGCTCCCGAAGGAAAGCAAGAAGTCCCCGCAGGAGACTCCCTCCGAGGAGAGCACGGAGGAGACGGCGGAGGCCGCCGCGATCTGCCCGCTCCCGCTCAGGCTCAGAAGCAGCTTTCCCTCCCTGTCCTGAAACTGCAAGAAGGCACTCCTCCCGCTCCGTTTCCTCCATCCTCCCCTCCGGATCAGAGGAGCTGCCTCCGGATAGGAGGCTGCGAAAAGATAGAGCACTGTCAGTCCCCCCTCCCGGAGGAAGAATCGGAGTCCTGTTCCGTTTTTCCCCCTGACTTCGCTCCGCTCTCCCTCCCCGGAGGAAGCGTCGCCGGAAGCGGAAGAAGCTCTTCGAAGCGGCGCTTTTCGGGAAGCAGGAGGGGAGAGCTTCTCTCCCTCTCCTTTCCGCCTCCCGCCTCCCGGAGGGCTCCCCGGCCCCGGCCCGCATTCTCCGTCTCCCCCGCCGCGAGATAGGCCTCCCGATAGAAGAGCTCCTGAGAATTCAGCCTCTCCCCGAGCGGATGAAGCTCCCGGTCGTGATACTTTCCGTCGGAGAGGAGCTCCTTTCCCTTCTCATCGTCCTGCATCCCCGTGTCAAAGATGTGGCGGATCCTCTCCTTCAGTGCCTCATCGTAAATCGGGGAGGCGACCTCGACTCTCCGAAGCGTATTCCTTGTCATAAAGTCCGCGGAGGAGAGATAGATTTTCTCCTCCTCTCCGAGACCGAAGCGATAGATCCTCGAGTGCTCAAGGAAGCGCCCCACGATGCTCACGATGCGGATATTCTCCGTCTCTCCCGATATCCCGGGGATGAGGCAGGAGATCCCTCGGATCAGCATCTCGATCCTGACTCCGGCCTTTGAGGCCTCCACCAGCTTTTCGATGATATCTTTGTCTGTGAGGGAATTGATCTTGATCCCGATATAGGCCGGTCTTCCCTCCGCGGCTTTTGCGATCTCCCGGTCCATATCGCAAAGGATCCGGTTTTGCAGGCAGTTCGGAGCGACCAGCAGCTTCCCGCTCTCCCGGACCGTCTCCCCCTGCAAAAGGCAGCGGAAGACCTCCAGGGCATTCCTTCCGATCTCGGGATCTGCGGTCATAAGGCAAAGATCCGTATAGAGCGCCGCGGTCTTCTCATTGTAATTCCCGGTCCCGATCTGCGTGATAAAGCTAAAGCCCGCCTCCTCCTTCCTCGTGATGAGGCAGAGCTTCGAATGAACCTTGTAGTTCCCAAGCCCGTAGATAATCTGGCATCCCGCTTCCTCCAGCCTCCGGGACATCTCGATATTGTTCGCCTCGTCAAAGCGGGCGCGGAGCTCCACCAGAGCAAGGACCTCCTTCCCGTTCTCCGCCGCCTCGCACAGAGCGTCCACGATCTGGCTGTGATCCGCCACGCGGTAGAGCGTGATCCGGATGGAAACGACATTCTCGTCTCTGGAAGCGTCCTGCAGCATGCTGAGAAAGCCCTTCATGCTCTCATAGGGATAGGAGAGCAGAATGTCCTTCCGCGCAACCTGAGAGAGCACCGACTCCGCGCGGGAGATCGAGGCGGAGGGGCGGGGGCTCAGCTTCTGGTAAAAGAGCGATGGGTTCTGCCGGAGCGCATTCTGGAGCTGGAAGACATAGGAGAGGTCGAGCGGCGTCGCGGAGCGGATGATATGGGACGCCGGTATCCTGAGATAATGCGCAATTTTCTTCTTCGCGCTGTGGTTCAGATCCCTCGTGAGCTCCACCCGCACCGGATTCAGACGGCTCCGCTTCTTCAGAAGCTGCTCCATCATGCCGCGGTAATCCATGTCCTCGTCATAGACGTCGTTGGCATCGATATCCGCGTTTCTCGTCACCCGGAGGATGGATTTCCCCTCCAGCTGATAATTCTGGTAAAGCTTCGAGACAAAGTGGAGGATCAGCTCCTCGGAGAGCATATGATAGCCCTTCCGTCCGGGGATCTCGATGAGACGGCGGAATACGGGATTGGAGCAGGGGACGATGCCGATTCTCCTTCTCCCGTTCCGCGTGCTGAGGAGCACCACAGCGTAGAGCTCCCGGTTTTGAAGGAAGGGAAAGGGCTGCTGCTTCCCGACGATCATCGGGGAGAGGTAGGGGCGGATCGCCTGGTCAAAATACTTCTCAAGACGCGTCTGTTCCTCGTCGGAGAGCTTTTGAAAGTTGATGATGTGGATGTCCTCCGGCTCGAGCTCCCCCATGAGCTGTTCATAGATGAGCTGCTTTTTCCGCTCGAGATGCTTCACCCGGCGGATGATCCTCCTCACCTGCTCCTTGCAGCTTAAATTCGTCTTATTGTCCCGGACCTTCTTCCCGGACTGCATCTGCACCATGAGGGTGCCGACCCGGACCATGAAAAATTCATCCAGATTGGTCTGGTAGATCGAGGCAAAGCTCAGCCGCTCCGCAAGCGGAACTCGCGGATTTCCCGCTTCGTTCAGAACTCTCTCATTAAATTGCAGCCAGGACAGTTCCCTGTTCTGAAAATAGACCGCTGCCTTCTTCTTCATCTCTTCCTCCCTGCGATATCTCCGCCGCCCTTTCCATGGCCTCTGATATCCCCGTGGACCTGTTTTTCGCGGTTTTCCGCCGCTTCTTCTGCCGTAAGGCAGAGCTTTTCTTTATTGCCGTGCCCGCCTCGCCTTCTGAAATCCGGATATCCTTCAGCGTCAGAAGCGCTGTGAAAAGGCGAAGCTTTACTGTCAAAATACAGCATTGCTTTATTGATTGTAGCAGAGTGAGAGGAGGGATTCAAGAATCCGGAAAAAGACAGCGGGATGCGGGGCGCGGACTTTGTTATAAATCTTCCCATTTCGAGACTTTTTTGTTAAACTGGGAAAACAGGTGCTGTCCTATGGCAGCTCTTCGCACGAAAACCGATCGCTCCCCGCTTCCCTTCGGGAGAGACAGAGCACGCATCCGGATCCACAACGATCCGCTCCGGGTCCCGCTTCGGCATGCAGGCTCCCATTCGGGAGGAGTAAAATCCGCATCTGAATCCCCCGCTCAGACCATGCCGGGCCGGGAAGGTTCGGCAGAGAGTGATCCACAGGGTATTTAGGAGGAAGTAAGATGATCAGCGCAAGGAATAAAATCAAGGGAACGATCCGCGAGGTAAAGGAAGGCGCGGTGAACGGCATCGTAAAGCTGGAGACCCCGAAGGGGCATAAGGTTTCCGCGACGATCTCCATGGAGGCAATCCGGGAGCTCGGACTCAAGGCGGGAAAGGAGGCGACCGCTGTCATCAAGGCGACCGAGGTCATGATGGCCAACGATTTCCTGAAAATTTCCGCGAGAAATCAGTTCCGGGGAAAGATCACCGAGATCCTTCCCGGTGCGGTGAACGCGATCGTAAAGCTGGATGTGGACGCCGAGTTCGGTCTGAGCTCCACCATCAGTCTCGAGGCCGTGAAGGAGCTCTCTCTCAAGGCGGGAGAGGAGGCTGTCGCCGTCATCAAGGCGACCTCCGTCATGATCAGTGTCGACTGATCACTGCTTCCTAACGTAAAGTAGCATCCCGGGATCCGTGCTCTCCTTCCGCTTCTCCCCCGAACACTTTTGAGGATAGGGTTTAGGAGGAGAGGATTATGGCTTCCGGGAAAGGGAAAGCCGGGGCTCAGCTCCCCGGCTTTTTTCGTGCCGCCCTCCAGTATCCGGGATCCCCATCCCGGCTCGGACAAAGATCCTTCAGATAGCAGCTTTCACATTTTGGCTTTAATGAGCTGCATCGTGTCCTCCCAAGCGCCATGACCCTGGTATTCCAGCGGGTCCAGAACTCCCTCGGGAGGGAGTCCTGAAGCTGCAGCTCCGTCTTAAGGGGATCGGAGGATTTCGCGAGCCCGAGCCGATTCGACACTCTTCTCACATGGGTATCCACCACGATGGAGGGCTTACCGTAGACCCGCCCCAGGATCAGATTGGCGGTCTTTCTCCCCACACCGGGAAGAGCCGTCAGCTCCTCCAGCTGATCCGGCACCCTCCCCCCGTACTTTTCGAGAAGCACCGCCGCGCAGGCCTTCAGATTTCTCGCCTTGCTGTGATAAAAGCCGATGGAATGGATGTCCCGCTCCAGCTCCCGGAGATCACAGTCTGCAAAGTCCTGCACCGAACGATACTTCCGGTAGAGAAGGTCCGTCACCTTGTTGACTCTCGCATCGGTGCACTGCGCGCTGAGTATCGTCGCAAAGAGAAGCTGCCAGGGAGTGGACGCCTCGAGAAAGCTCATCGGGACCTCCCGGTAATGCTCCTCTAAGCGCTTCATGATCTCCCGGACCCTTTTTTCTCTCTCCTCTCTCTTCTCCGTCTCAAATTCCATCGCCGCTGTCCCCCAAACTCTAAAAAACAGTGCGGGAAAGCACTCTGCCGCCCGGTCTTCTCTCCGTAAAAGGCCACTCCCTCCTCATAGCTACCGGCGTCTTGGCCTCTGTCCGAAGCGCTGCACGGCCCCTCTGCGCTCTCCTACAGCTTAAGATGAATTTCCCTCCCTGTCTCCTGGTATTGATAATAGCGGACCCCCGCCGCATCCAGCATCCTGCGGGAGGCCCGAAGCTCCGGAGTATCCGCATACTTATCCTCCCGGTAGACAAGCGTCTTGATCCCGGCCTGAATCAGGGCCTTTGCACACTCATTGCAGGGAAAGAGCGTGACATAGAGCTTCGCCCCCTCCAGGGAACCGCCGCGGTAATTCAGGATCGCGTTGAGCTCCGCATGGGTAGAATAAAAATACTTCGCATTATAGGGATCGTCGCTCACATGGATCTTCGTCCAGGGGAAAAGGTCGTCCGAGCAGCCCCTCGGAAAGCCGTTATAACCCATGGACAAGATCTTATTGTCCCGGGAGACGATGCAGGCTCCCACCTGTGTGCTGGGGTCCTTGGAGCGCCGCGCAGACATCTCCGCGACCCCCATGAAATACTCCTCCCAGCTGATATAATCCTCTCTCTTCCCGCTCTCCGACATCACGGCTCTCCTCTCTCCGCATCCTGCGATGAAGCATCGATTCCTCGCTTCTTGAATAGCTATGGTCCCTCTCCCCGCCCCGAAGGGGGCAGAGCCTAGAGGATGATCTCCCGCATCCCGGCCGCCTTCCGCATTCTGTTCATAAGGGCGAAGCCGACGCCCCGGTCCGAGCAGCTCTCCGCGTAAATCCTGTCCTTTTTCTCCTCATCGAATTCCCGGAGGAGCCGAAAGAGCGATCTCGTCATCGTGAGCATCTCCTCCCTGCTCCCGAGAACCTTTACCGAGAGAGTCCCGTCCGGACTGTCCGGGGGATAGAAAGGCCTTGTCTCCTTTACGCAGAGGATCCCGACCCTCTTTCCCTCCGAAAGCTCTCTTTCCGCCCTCTCCCGGATCCAGCGGGCGGTCCTTCGGTCGGAGAGCTCCCTCTCCTCTCTTCCGATCGCCTCTCCCCTATCCCGAAAGAGCCTCGTCGTCACAAGATACATCTCGGCCTCCGGGGCATAATGCCGGTACTTCATACCGGGCGCCCTGGGATGCATCGTCTCCGAGACAGTGCCGGACAGGATTGCGGGGTCGATCCCCACCTTCTGTCCGAGAAAGGCCGAGAGCTCCTCCGCCGTGACCGCCCCCGGGCGGAGCAGAATGGGCGTATCCGCGCTCAGATCGAGAATGCTGGACTCCACGCCGATCCCGACCGGTCCCCCGTCCAGGATCATATCGATCCTTCCTCCGAGATCCTTCGCCACATGTCCGGCCTCTGTCGGCGAGGGCTTCCCGGAGAGATTTGCCGAGGGGGCCGCGATCGGGACGCCGCTCTCCGAAATCAGACGGAGTGCGCACGCATTTTCCGGGCAGCGGAGCGCCACTGTGTCGAGTCCTCCGCTGGTCTCCCTCGGGATTTGCTCTGTCTTTCTCAAAATGAGGGTCAGAGGACCGGGCCAGAAGCGCGCCATGAGCCGCCTGGCGTTCTCCGTGATTTCCGTGACCAAAGGCTCTGCATCCTTAATGCCGCTCACGTGGACGATCAGAGGATTGTCCGAGGGACGCCCCTTCGCCGCGTAGATTTTCCGGGCTGCCTCCGGACTCAGCGCATTTCCCCCAAGCCCGTAGACCGTCTCCGTCGGAAAGGCCACAAGGCCTCCCCTTCGGATAATTTCCGCTGCCTCTTCGATTCCCTCGATTCCCCGTATGATCGTCTCCATCTTTTATCTTTTTCCCCTGACTCTCCGACCCCTCCGCCGCGCCGGGCCTCCCACAGCGCTGAAAGGAGAAGCGCAAAGCAAGTCCTCTAGCCGTTCATGCGGAGATTTTCCCAGAAGCCGTCCGGCTCCTGCCCCAGCTTCCACGCGGCGACTCCCACGACGCCGGCCTCCCGGATATGCTTCATCTTAAGCTGCATGGACTTCTGATCCTCCATCCAGATCTCCTTTCGGCCGTCGCTGTCCTCTACCGAGCCGTAATTCTGCCCCAGCTCCTCGTCCCAGCTCAGATTGACGCCCTTTTGCTTGACCCATTCCTGGGCCCTCCGGATCCCCATCGCCTCCGAGCTCAGCTTCCCGTCGCTCTTTGTGATCCAGACCCTGGTATAGAAGGGAACGGCGATGATGACCTGCTCCTTCGGGATCTCCGCGATGGCCTCCTGGATCCCGCGGTCCACATAGGAGATCGAGGAGACGGAGCCGGCCTCCTTGGAGCCCGCGTAGTGCTCATCGTAGCACATAATGATGACATAGTCGCAGTAGGCTCCGAGCTCCTCAATATCGTAGTAGCGGTTGTAGTCATAGGGCACATAACAGTCCACGGAGAGGATGATCCCCTCATTTCGGCAGCGGACGGAGAGCTCCCGCATGAACTGAACATAATCCTTCCCCACCGACTCCGGGACCAGCTCAAAGTCGATGTTCAGCCCGTCGATGCCGCTGTCCTTCGCCGCCTGCACCAGGGCCTCGATCAGCTTCTCCCGGATCGACGTATCCCGAAAGAGCTTCTTCTCATCCACATCGCCCTGATCGAAGTTATTGACGGTCGCAAAGATCTGATAGCCCTTCGCGTGCGCCATCGCGACATAATCCGCATCCGCATAGCTCACGAAATTCCCCTCACTGTCGCTGAGAGAAAACCAGGTCGGCGCGATGACATTCATCCCCGAATTGCTCTGTGTGAGGGCATCCAGGCCCGCGTTGGCCTGGGGAGAGGTAATCTGGTGGAAGCCAAGCTCGATCTTGGATCCGTCCTCCCTCGTAATATGCGTGTAGTCCGGCGCCTGGAAGTCGCTTTTTGCGGTCTCCTTTCGGATATCCATGAGCTTACTGTTTCTGAGAAAGCCGATAAAGCCGTCCCCGGTCCTTACCTTGGACCACTTCTCCATGCTCTCCAAAACCGTGACCGTATCCCCCTTGGAGAGTATCGTCAAGACCTCGCTCTTCACGCCTCCCTTCAGGCGCACGGCCTCCCTCCCGGAAAGCGTCGCTTCGGTATACTGCCCCCTGCTGTTATCGAGAAAGATCCTCTTTTGCTCCGTATCCACAAACTGCCGGCAGCGAAGATCCGTGTACTGCATGATCCAGTCCGTATTCAGATAGAGCTGCTTCCCATCCTGAAAAAAGGCCGGACTTCCGTCCGAAAGCGTCTCGTCCGCATTGGTCTTCACGATCTCCTTCGGGAGGCAGTAGAGGAACTCCGAGACATCGGAGGCCCAGTAAAAGCGCTTATTCAAAGAGGCATAGACAAAATCATAGGGCAGATAGACATGGCCGTCCTTATAACGGCCGACCACGAGATAATCCTTCTCCGTCTTCTCCTTCTCATCGTTCAGATAGACCTGTACATTATCTCCCGCAACATCGAAATATTCGGAAAGATCCGCCCTTTTCGATGTCGGCATATACTTCTTCACATAAAGCATGGCGGCGCCGAGAAAGCCCAGAATGAAAAGGAAAAGAAATGCCGTCAGCACAGGAACGGGACTCCTCTTCCCGGCTCGGCGCTTCTCTCCTCCGTTCCGGCTCCGGGATCTCCCAAGCTCCCTCTTCTCCTCCTGCTCCATGAAATTCCCTCCCTCCGGCGCGATCCTTTAAGAAAAGCGCTGCTTCCGTCTAAGCTCGCCGGCAAGCTCCAAAGCGGAAAGCTTCCGCCGCCCTGCCGATCCGACCCGGGCCGTCTTCCGCCCGGATCTTTTGCGATTTCATCCTCTATCGCCAAAGCCCCGCTCGGATCGAGTCGTCGGCTCCGAATCCCCGCCTCTTTTCTTTATCGGTCCCCCGCGCTTCAACGCTTGACGATACACCTATACAGTATAGCAAAGGAAAGAGAGCATAACAAATTAAGAAAAAATACCATCGCCCGGGCCGGACGACGGTAAAATGAAAGATTTCGATACCGGGATCAAGGCCTGAAGGCAGGGCGATCCGGGCGAAAGCAGCCTCTTCTTGGAAGAAAAGGAATCCAAGACGCTGTCCGGTCTCAGATCCTTTCCTCCATCCGGCTAAGCTTCTCCGCCTGCTCCGCCGTGATGAGCGGATCGATCAGCGGATCCAGATCGCCGCCGAGAATTTCCTCCAGGCAGTAGAGGCTCAGCTTAATGCGGTGATCCGTGACTCTGCCCTGCGGGAAATTGTAGGTCCGGATCTTCTCCGAGCGCTCCCCCGTCCCAAGCTGGGAGCGCTTCTCCGCCGCGCTCTCCTCATGGCGCTTCCTGGACTCAATCTCATAGAGCCTCGCACGGAGAAGCCGCATCGCCTTTTCCCGGTTCTGAAGCTGGGAGCGCTCCTCCTGGCACTCCGCCACCATCCCGCTCGGGATATGGATGAGGCGCACCGCGGAGGAGGTCTTGTTGATATGCTGTCCGCCGGCCCCGGAGGAGCGAAAGACCTCCATCCTGACATCGGACGGCTTGATCTCCACCTCCACCTCTCCGGCCTCCGGCATGACGGCGACCGTCGCCGTAGAGGTATGGATTCTGCCCCCGGATTCCGTCTCCGGCACCCTCTGCACGCGGTGGACTCCGGATTCATACTTCAGCCTGGAGTAAGCGCCCTGCCCGTCCACAATGAATATAACCTCCTTCAGGCCGCCGAGCCCGGTCTCATGGAAGGAGACGAGCTCCGTCCGAAAGCCTCTCCGCTCCGCGTAGCTCATATACATGCGGTAGAGCTCCGCCGCAAAAAGCGCGGCCTCCTCCCCTCCCGCGCCGCCGCGGATCTCCATCACGATATTCTTATCGTCATTTTCATCCTTTGGGAGGAGGAGAAGGCGAAGCTTCTCCCCGAGAAGGCTCTGCTCCTCCTTCGCATTCTGGAGCTCCTCCTTCGCCATCTCAAGAAGCTCGGGATCCTTCTCCTTCTGCAAAAGCTCCAGCGCGTCCCTCTCACTCTCCTCCGCCTTCCGAAAAGCGAGGTAGGTCTTATAGAGCGGCTCCAGCTCGCTCTGCTCCCGGATCAGCTTCCGATAGCGCGCGATGTCATTGCTCAGCTCCGGCCTCGTGAGAGAGAGCATCAGCTCCTCGTAATGGCGGCGGACCTCCTCCAGATTCTCAAACATTCTCATCCCCTCTTTTCTCTATTCTCACTCAATTCTCCGGCTTTCGGAAGCTCAGCCCCGGAAAATGCCGCTGAGCACGCGGTCCTTTCCGGAGAGATCCCTCCGGAGGGAAAGCTCCGAAAAGCCGGCGGAGAGGAGAAGCGCCGATACCTCCTCTGCCTCATCGAAGCCGATCTCCAGACAGATCCTCCCCCCGGGCCTCAGATGCTTCGGCGCCTCCCTCGCGATCTCCCGGTAGAAGAAAAGCCCGTCCTCGCCTCCGTCCAGCGCCATGCGGGGCTCATGCTCCGAGACCTCCGGCTCCAGACTTTCGATCTCCCCCCTCCGAATATAGGGCGGATTCGAGAGAATCAGGTCAAAACCCTGTATCCCCTTCTCCCTCTCATACTCTGAGATCCTCTGAAAAAGGTCCGATCGAAGCAGAAAGAGCCTCGCCCTTTTCTCCGGCGGAAGCAGTCTTTCCGCATTCTCCTCCGCTTTTCTCAGGGCAGGCGCGGAGAGGTCTGTGAGCAGCATGCTCTTAAACTCTCCGTAGTAGAGAAGGCTGATTCCCACACAGCCGCTCCCCGTACAAAGATCCAGCGCGTGCTTCCCGGCGCTCTCCGCGAGCGCCTCCTCGACGAGGATCTCTGTATCCTGCCGCGGGGAGAGCACCGCTTCACTCACCCGGAAGCGAAGGCCGAAGAAATCCGTATAGCCGAGAAGCTGCTGCAGCGGGATGCGGGACGCCCTCTCAGAGAGAAGACGCCGGAAATCCGCTGTCCGCTCCGCCCTCTCTCCTTCGTCGGGATAGAGCGAAGAGAGCTCTGCAGAGCTTTTCATGAGGTAAGCGGGGGCATCCAGAGAAAAGCTATGAAACAAAAGCTGCCTCGCGTCATAGTCCGGATCCGGAACGAGAGCCTCTCGGAGGCGAAAAGCCCCCTCCCGAAGAAGCTCCCGGAGCGTCACAGCGCTCCTCCGCTCTCCTCCGGGAACTTTTCCCTCTCCCATTTCCGCCAGTCAAAGACCGCCTCCACAGCGGCTATCGCCACCTCGATCTCCGATCGGTCCGGCTCCTTCGTGGTGAGTCCCTGCATCCACATGCCGGGGACAAAGAGCAGCCTTGTCAGCGCGTTGTCCCAGAGCCCGACCAGGCGGAGAAGCTCATAGCTGATCCCGGCGATCAGCGGAATCAGGAGAATTCTGGATAAAAATTTCAAAAGGATGCTGTCGAAGCGGAGCAGCATGAAGAGCAGGATCGAGATCAGCATCACATAGACGAGGAAGCTCGTCCCGCAGCGCTTGTGCTCCTTCGAGGAGAGGGCCACATTGTCCACCGTGAGCGGAAGGCCATGCTCGATGCAGTTGATGCATTTATGCTCCGCCCCGTGGTATTCGAAGGTCCTCCGGACATCCCGCGAGCGGGAGACCAGCTTTAAATAGGCGATGAAGATCAGGACCCGCAGCAGCCCCTCCAGGAAAGCGAGCAGGCTCTCCGAGGGGAGGAAGCGCTTCAGCTGTCCGATCAGAAGGGTCGGGAGGAGCACAAAGAGAAGGAGGGCCGCGAGAAAGGAGAAGGCGATGACGATCGAAGAGAGCACAGAGGCTGCGCGCTCCCCGAAGGTCCTGTCCATCCACTTCTCAAAGGCCGAGGCCTCTGTCCCCTCATCGTCCTCAAAAAAGGAGGCGCTGAAGCTGAGGCAGCGCATCCCGAGACGGAGAGAGTCCCAGAAGGAGAAAACGCCTCGGATCAGCGGGAGCCTCAGGAAGCGATAACGATCCGTCAGAGAGACATAGCGCTCCTTTTTCACAGTGATCTCCCCGTCCGGCTTCCGCACGCCGACCGCGTAGTCCTCGCCGTTTTTCATCATGATCCCCTCGATCACCGCCTGCCCGCCGATCCCGCAATAGATCTGTGTCTTCTTCCCCTCCCGCATAGAACTCCTTTCTGCTCCCGGTGACTGCCGGGCCGTTTCTCCATGTCCCCCTTTTGTATGGAAACGGGGAGCAGAGCCGAACAGGCTCTGCTCCCCCGCGAGATATCCCCTGGCTACTGGATACCGAACTTCTTATTGAACTTGTCGATACGTCCCTTTGCCGCCGCGGTCTTCTGCGCTCCGGTGTAGAACGAATGACATTTGGAGCAGACCTCGACATGGATCTCCGGCTTCGTAGAGCCGGTCACAAAGCTGTTTCCGCAGTTGCAGGTGACGGTCGCCTGATAATAGCTGGGGTGAATTCCTTCCTTCATCTTTTCCTCTTTCCGCATGGTTTCCGACCATGCTCTTTCTCTCTCGGGACTTTCCCCGATCCCTCTATCCTCTCGTCCAGCATAAAGCTGTAACCCGGATACCGTACCATAAATTCAGCGGAATGGCAAGTTTCTATTTGGGAGAAAAGCCGCCAAGTCCCGAGGGCATCAGAAAGCGGCACTCCCCCATGTACATCGGTGCGATCTCCCCCTCCGGAAAGCTCAGAATCAGCTCTCCCTTCTCATTCAGATAAAAGGCCTGATCCTCCCGGATTCCCCGGAAATTGCTCTCCTTCATCTCCGGATCGTCGAGCCAGTATTTCTTCCCGGGATCCCTCTCCATCTCCTCCTGCATCTGTCGCCGGAGCTCCGCGTTGATCTCCGACTCATAGTCCGTGCCGGGGAGGAAGAGGTCCTTCAGGGACAGAAGCTTCCCGTCACTCTTTCGGATGGTATAGTACCTGTTCTCCTCATAGCTGTCCGCCGCCGTGCTGAGCGCCGTGAGGCGGAGACAGTAAAAGCTTTCATTATCGAGAAGGAGCTTCGAGGAAATCTCCAGGCTGGAATAGCCCTCCTCCTTCGCCTCCTCCTTAAATTCCGAGATCAGCCTGTCGCTGATCTCCGTAATCTTACGGTTTACCTCCGCCGCCGCCTCAGAATTGACCGAGGACGACGCTTCGAGCTTCGGGATACTCACCTCGGCGCTGTGTCCCTTCCCCTGATAAGAGTATTTCCGGAAGGTCACAAGCTGAAAATAAGAGCCGATGAGCGGTATATTCTGAAGTGCGTAGGCCTGCTCCCCCCCGCTGTTTGGCAGGACGATGCTGAAGAGCAGTACACAGGCCGCCGCCGTGAGGATCCCCCGAAGCAAGGCGGATCCTCCGAAAAGCGCTGCCGGCCTTCTCCTGTCCGCTTCTCCCAGAGGCTCTCCGTCTGAATCCGCGATCATCCTCTCGTCGAGATTTGCGATCGCCTCCATCAGATCTATCCCTTTCATAAAAAACCCTCTTTCTCGAGGACCTCCCGGAGCGCCTTCCTCGTCCGGTGAAGGCTCACCTTCACCGCGCTCTCCCCGGCGTGGAAGCGCTCTGCGATCTCGGCGATACTCTCTGTGTAGAAGTAGCGCCGGATGAAATAGCGCCTCGCACTCGCGGACTCGCCCCGCAGAAAGTTCTCGATACACTCTGTCAGCGCCTCACGGTTCAGCTGCTCCGAGACATTGTCCCGGGAGAGAGAGACCATATCCGTGAGCTCGTCCAGGGCCGCCGTGAACTCCCCCGTTCCCCGCTTCTCCGCGCGCTGCTTCTTAAAGAGATTGATCGCGAGATTTTTCGTCACGCGGGCGAGCCAGGCCCGGAGAACCCGCGGCCGCTCCGGCGGAATCGCGTTCCAGGCACGGAGCCAGGTATCATTCAGGCACTCCTCGATATCCTCCGAAGAGGACAGGACATTAGCAGCGGTTTTTCTGCAATACGCGCCGTAGCGCTCCTGACTTGCGAGGATCGCGGCTTCATCCCGCGAAAAATACAGCCTGATGATTTCTTCGTCTGACATTCGTGCCCTTCCCGCCTGCCCCGGTGAATTCCGGGGACTTACTTCTTTACTGCACTGACGGAATAGACCTTCCCCGTGAAGCTGTCCACCTCGGAGAGCGTCCCGGAATAGCTGACCTCGACCTCATCTCCCACCTTGACCTTGTCAAGCCCCGCCGGTGCTTCCTTCTCATCGAAGCTGAGCGCGTAGCTCTTGCCGTCCGCGGTATCGATCGTGATCATAAAGTCCTTCTTGTCGGAGAGCTTTCCCTTGAGCGTCTCCTTCTTTTCCGCCTTCTCTTCTCCTCCGGCCTCATCCTTCTTGGTATCGGCCTTTTCGCTCTCCGCCTCCTCGGAGACGGTGATCTCCTTGCTTTCCTTCTTCTCTTCCGTTGCTGCCGTCTCCGTCTCCGCCTTCACAGACTGAGAAGCTGTCTGCTGCCCGCAGGCAGAGAAAGCCAGAGCAGAAAGCAGTGCCGCCATTAAAACGATGCCTTTTTTCATAAAAACCTCCATTTCCGGGGCATGTCCCCGATCCCGTCCTTTGCCGTCTCGGCAGGCAGTCCCCGAAAAGCACGGAGAAGTGCCTGCACCTTATAAGGGACAGGAAGCGCGGGGCGGAGGTTACAGGACAGGCCTCAGCGCTGATTGATTTTTATGACCTTCCGGGAGAGGATGGGCTTATTCTCGACCAGAGCCCGGCAGAGCTCTTCATTATTCTCTGTCCGCTCGAAAAGGCTCAAAACCTCCTCGACGGAGCCCTTCTTTTCCTCACTGGTCTGCTGGTGGATGATGTCGAGCGCCTTTCTCTCCAGCTCCGTGAGCAAAAGATCGTCTCTTCTCGTCCCGGACTTCAGGATATCGATCGCGGGGAAGATCCTCCGCTCCTGGAGCTCGCGGTTCAGAACCAGCTCCATATTTCCGGTCCCCTTGAATTCCTCATAGACCACATCATCCATGCGGGAGCCGGTGTCCACGAGCGCGGTGGCGAGAATCGTGAGACTTCCCCCCTCCCTCATATTTCTGGCCGCGCCGAAAAAGCTCTTTGGCATATGAAGCGCCGCGGGATCCAGTCCGCCGGACAGCGTCCTCCCGGACGGCGGCTCCAGAAGATTATAGGCCCGGGCGAGTCTTGTGATGGAATCGAGGAGAATCGTGACATCCTTCCCGCTCTCCACGAGGCGCCTGGCCCGCTCGATCGTCATCTCCGCGACCCTCTTATGATGCTCCGGGAGCTCATCAAAGGTGGAGTAGAGAACCTGCGCGTTCTCCCCGACGACCTCCTCCCTCATATCCGTGACCTCCTCGGGCCGCTCATCAATGAGAAGGATCATAAGATGCATATCCGGTTCATTCCGGAGGATGGCCTTTGCGACCTGCTTTAAAAGCGTCGTCTTTCCCGCCTTCGGAGGGGATACGATCATGCCTCTCTGCCCCTTCCCGATGGGAGCGAGGAGATCCAGGACGCGGAGGGAAAGCGAGCTCGGAATGCCCGCTGTCTCGAGGCGGATCCTCTCGTTGGGGAAGATCGGGGTCATCCGGTCGAAGCTCTGCCTCCTCGCGGGGAGCTCACTGACCCGGATCCCGTTGACCTTCTTCAGGAAAATGAGAGCCCGGTAGCGGTCCTGCGGACTTCTGAGCCTGGAGTCTCCCATCAGGAGATCCCCGGTCCGAAGATTGTAACGGTGAATCATCTGCCCGCTGACATAGACATCATTCTCCCCGGACAGAAAATTATTGGAGCGGATGAAGCCGTAATTATTGTCCGGGACCAGCTCCAGTATGCCCTCCGCCGGTCTGGATTCCGCCCCGCGGATCGGGGGAAGCTCCGGGCCCCTCAGCTCCAGATCCGGACGCGTCTCCCGCTCCGCTCTTCCCTCTGCGGCGGGCTCCCTCGCGGCAGCGAGAAGCTCCGTCAGGGCTTCCACCGCGGATTTCGTGTCCGTTCTCTCTATTTTTTCCATGCTCTCTGCGGAGAAGGAGCGCGGCGGGCGTCCATTCTCCCCGCCTTCTCCTCTTCTTCTCGCCGGGCCTCTCTCCCCCGTCCTAAGTCCCGCGGGAGAACGCGGAATCCTCGGCTTCGGGAGCTCCTCCATCGGCGCGGCCACAACCTCTATGGCGTCCACAATGTCCCGAGGAGAGGCATCCTTCTCCCCGGCGCTATGGGTTCTGCGGGAGGAGGAACTGCTCCCCTCCTCCGGAACTGTCTCCTCCTTCGCTCTCTCCTCCGAAGGCTTTTCCTCTTTTTTCACCGGGGCCAAAGCTGCCTCCTCGGAGAAGGACGGCTTTTCCTCCTGTGTCTTCTCCTCCGTCTCCGGGGCCTTCTTCCTCGGGCGGCCGCGCTTTGCGGGCTTCTTCTCCGGCTCCGCCGCCTCTTCGGGAAGGGACCCGGCCTCCGTCTCCGCCTTCTTCTTCGGCGGACGGCCGCGGCGCTTCTTCGGAGCCTCCGCCGCGCTCTCCTTCGCTGTCTCCGAGACGCTCTTTCTCCTTCCTCTTCGCTTTGGGCTCTCCGCCTCTTTCTCTGTCTCCGCCTCTTCCACCAGGCGCTTCTTCTCCTCTTCTTCTGTCATATCGCATTCCTCCTTGCGCTGAGGGTTTCCTCCCTCTTTTTTCCGGCGACAAAAACCGGGGACTCCGGCGGAAAAGACAGCGCACAGTCCCGGCTCCTGTCTATAGTGACTAAGCCTTGGGGATTCATTTTCTCATTTTATGTTTTCACTGGGATCCGCCGGCCTCAAAGCGCCGACGTATTATAGAAAAGCCCCTGAAGGGCGGCCCATCCGCGCGCCTCCCAAAATGAAACCCGGGCGCCGATGAAGGACGTAAAGCATAGATATACCTCTTGAGTATAGCAAGGGAACGCTTGTAAGGCAAGGGAATTTTTGCTATACTAACAGGCTGAAAAAGCGGGATCCGCCCGCGTCTTCCTTGCGTTTTGCGCAGAAAGGTTTCTGAAATTTATGAAAGCAAAAAAAGAAAGCTCCGCCGGCCGTGTACCCATGCGCTATGATGCCTACGGCAGGCCGCTTCGCGAAAAGAAAAAGGGAAGGGGAAAAGCCGTCTTCCGCTTCTTTTTCTTCTTTCTCTTTCCCTATCTCATCATAAACGGCGCGATCCTCTATCTGGCCATCTCCCGGCCGACGGTATCGACCGATGACCCGGACACCTCGGACTATAAGAGCGCGTCGATCCGGATCCGCCTCCATTCTCTCCTCCCCATAAAGAATGTCAAGGCGACGCTCGAGGGGGAGCCCGTAGAATTAAAGCAGGACGGAGAGGATTACATCGCGTCTCTCTCGGACAACGGGAATCTCAATATCCGCGCGGAATCCATAAACTGGATGTCGGACAGTGTCAATGTGCAGGTGAGCCTCTTAGACAGAACCGGCCCGGTGATCGACAAGGACTCCGTGGACATCGGATCCGGCTATGTGGAGTTTCAGGTCAGTGACACACAGAGCGGCGTGAGCTTCGATTCCATCTACGGCGTGGACAGCGACGGGGACAATGTAAAGCCCATCGACATCAATAAAGAGAGCGGCGTCGTGACCATGCCCATGAAGGCGGAGAGCATCACGGTATATCTGAGCGATCAGGCCGGAAATCAGAGCACCGGAAAATTCTCCTTAAGCTAGGAAGCTGCGCGGCGCGGATTGGATTCTATCTAAGACTGCTGCCCGAGCATCCTCCGAAGAAAGCGCCGGCAGATCGTATAGATGTCCGTCTCCGGGTGGGAGATGCCGACCCGGTCCATGGCGCGGCACTGCTTGCAGGTCGGATGGACATAGGGGTAGATCCCGTACATGAAGGGAAAAAAGGCATAGATAAAGTCCCGCATCTCCTCCTCCGAGAGGGGAGGCTTCGTCCGGCGCAGGCAGCGCCGTATCTCCTCCACCGCGGAGAGATATACCCTCTTATAGTCCTCGAGACGCTCCTCTCTGCTGTGTTCCTCGATCTCATAGAGATTCATCGCCTGAATCCGAAGGAGCAGCTCCCGCTCCGAAAGACTCCGGGATATCCCCTCCGAGAGCTCCTCTCTGCTGAGCTCTTCGCCGCCGCAGATCCTGCGGAGACCCTCCGTCCAGCTCTCGTACTCCCTTTGCAAAAGCGCGAGAAAGATCTCCTCCCTCGTCTCAAAATAATTGTAAATGCTGGGGCGAGAGAAGCTCGTCTCCTTGCTGATCTCCTTGATCGTCACTTCCTTAAAGGATCGTTCCCGGTACAGCCTCTCGCAGGCCCCGAGGATCTCCCCTCTCCGCTCCCGAATTCTCTCCTCCGATACTCTCGCCATTCCGCGCACTCACTTCCCTCTTCCTGCTTCGCCCCGTGCACTGTCCTGTCCCAGCCTGTCTAAAGCGGCGGCTGAGAGAGCGCTGAAGGGCCCGGAAGCGCGGATTCTGTCCGCCCCTTCTCCCGATGATGGACGCGGAGCACAAGTCTCGCACTCTGAACGATAAAGAAAAGCAGCAGCGCGATGAATAATAAGGCGATAATCTTTCGAAGCATTGCCTCCTCCTCTCCGTCATGAAAAAAGGCACCGGGGCGGCCGTTTCGACAGCCGCTCCGGTACCTTCCCTGGATCATAATTCCGATGCTATTTTTTCAGATTCGGCTTCGCGATCTTGAGGCTCTCATCCTCTGTCTTGGTCTCCTCCTTCAGAAGATGCCCGATCCAGTGCTTCTGCCGTGTCTCAAAGCGATAGGACTTTCCGTCGATGATATGCTCTCCCACATACATGCGGCCCTGCTGTCCATCGGACTCCGGCTGCAGGTAGTAGGTCCCGGAATTATCCGTCAGCCAGCCGGTCTGCATCCATCCCTTCTCATCGAAATAATACCAGTCCCCTCTTCCCTTATAATCCAGGAAGCACCAGTTCGCCGCCCAGGTCCCGTTCGGATACTGATAGGCCCACTTTCCGTTGGAATACTTCCTCCACTCTCCCTTCCTCGGGGCCTCCGGGCCGTCGATATTATCATAGCCGGAGCCGCCGTTCACCGGATAGACAGAAAAGGCATCGCTGCTGCCGGCAAAAGCCGCCGCCGTCATCCCCATCGTCATTACCGCCGCAAGTGCACAAACAACAAGTCCCTTCTTGAACATCCTCTTTTCCTCCCAGTTTCCCTTCCATGGCAATTCTCTTTTAATGACAAAATCATATATTGGTTTTGTCTTAAAAATCGTTTAATTTTATCGCAATGATACCGTTCCGGGAAGAAAATGTCAAGTCCTTCTTTTCCGGGGGCAGTCCCTGCCCCCGGTCCCGGGAGGATGCCGCAAAAAGGCGGCGCGGCCTTCTCCTCTCCCTTAGCTCCCGGTCCTTCCCCAGGCTATTCCGAAAAGACCTTCCGGAGATTCTGAAGCTCCGGCTGAGCGGCCGCATCGTCGAAATTCTGATAGTCGAAGATGCCAAAGCCCTGGACCTCCCCGCTCTCCCGCGCGGCCCTGACCTCTCTTGCGAGAATGTCCTGGAAGCGGAGCCACTCCGGCGTGCTGTTTCCGTCCCAGCTCTTCGTCCCCGCCTTATAGAGAGCCAGTCCGACCATGAGCTTGACCGGACTCTTCTTCTCCCTCTTCAGCTTTACCCAGCTCGCAAGGCACTCGCCATAGGCATGCTTCGCCGGCGTTCCCTTTCCGGTCTTCGCCTCAAAGCCGTGGTAGATCTGCGGCATGATATAGTCCACATAATCGGCGGAGGACATCCAGCGGTCGATATCCACAAAGTAGGCCTTCTCACTCCGGAGGCTGGAGAGAAGGGGGACCGGGCTCACGCCGAAGACCGCATCCTTCTTCACTTCATGCACCGTCCTGTGCACCGCGAGGACGAGCTTTGAGACATTGTCCCTCCTCCAGTCGGAGAGGGAGAGCGTGGAACCGGAGCTCTCATAATCCGCCTTATCAAAGCTCTTCTCCGGATCGCTGTCATCGAGCGCGGGATAGAAGTAGTCGTCAAACTGAACGCCGTCGATATCGTAATTCGCGCAGAGCTCCCGGATCGCCCCCGTGAGATAATTCCGCACCTCCTCACTGGACGGATTCAGATAATACTCTCCCCCGTGAAGGAGGACATTTCTCTTTTTCGCCGGGTCCGCCGCCCATTTCTTCACGATCGAGCTCTCCGGGATGTCGGCCCATTTCACGAGATAGCCGCTCACCCGATAGGGATTGACCCAGGCGTGAAAGCGAAGGCCGTGCCGATGCGCGCTCTCGATCATATACGCGAGCGGATCGAAGGAAGGGCTCTTCTCCTTTGTCACCATAAAGCGGGAGGCCGGAAAGCTCTGGAGCTTCTGTCCGTAGCTGTCCGAATGGCTGTGGACATGGCAGAAAATCGCATTCATCCCCTCTGCCTGGATCTCCGTCATTACCCTGTCCGCCCGCTCCTTGAATTCCGCCTCCGACTTCGGCATCTCATTCCAGTCGAGGTAGGAAAACCATACGCCGCGAAGCTCCTTCTCCGAGGATGCCGAATCCGCGGCATAGGAGAAGAAGCCAAGAGCGGGCTCCAGAAAGACCATAAAAAAGATCAGAAAGAGGAAAAAAAGCAGCACGCCCCCGAAGGCGCAGTTCTCAAAGCCCCGTCTCTCCCTCCGATCATCATCCTGTCTGACCATATTCCATCCTTTCCGCCTCTTTTTCCCCGGATAAGCCTCCCCGCAGGGCGCTCAGGAGAGCCCCGCAAAAAGAAGGCTCTGCGCCGAAGTCGAAGCCTCCGACATTCCCGTCCTCATGGGCTCCTCCCGCCTTCCGCGGATTGGAGCAAAGGTATTGGGATCATAATACTACAAGGCGGAAAGGAATACTTTAAACTTTTCCTGACACTTCGCTTTCGAAATCTGTCAGAGAGGAAAAATCAGACTGCCGTATCCCCTCAATTTTTCTTTGCATCCGACTTCTCCTGTATGGAGATGGATTTCAAAATCTCAAGCTCTGTCTCGTTGAGCGGTGAGAGCTCTGCCTCCGGAATGGAAAAGTCAACGTTCACGATAACTCCGTCGGCATAGGTTATGGCCTTCTTCCGAAGCATCGTATAGGCGGGCAGTGTGCTCTCATCCAGCTGGAGCAAAACGAGAAAGCCGCGGTCCCCGACGACCTGAACTCCTGCCTCCTCCTCCCGGATGAAGTGCCCCGTCACAAAATTGAAGGCAAAGTTCTTTCGCTCCGGCTCTCTCCCGGCGGACACGGAGACCTCGATCCCGTATTCCGGATTATAGTCTATCGTATTCCTGTGGAAGTGGTAGAGAGGACCCGTTTTCCCGGAGTTATAGATCTCCGGGATCTTCATGCTGACTTCCTTATCCTTTTCCTTATGGGACAGCGTGACGACGCCGCCCGAGAAGGAGGAGACATCCTCCAGGCTCTTTGGATCCACCTTCTTAAGATCCGAAAGATATCCATCCAGCAGAGAAACTATATCCGGATGATCCTTCAGCTTCCACTTCTTCTGATCCACATCAGGATCCAGCTTGATCTTCTCCATCCGCTCCGTATATCCCGGATTTTTGTCCGCCTTCACAGCTTTTTTATCCACGATGGAGAGGGAATCCAGGCGCACGGCGTCCGGCACCTTCACCGGCACCGTGTGCACGGATTTCACGATCTCCTCCATCCCCTCCTCCGTGAAGGGCTCGCCCGTAAAGCCCTTGTACTGATCCGCGGTCAGCATGTGCTCGAAGCAAAGCTCTACCAATCTGTTCTGCAAAAAGCTTTGAAAAATCACAAAGTCGTTCTCAGCATCTTTTGAGCTGTCACCATCCTTGCTCCTGGAGATTTTTTTGTAGGAGACTCTGAGCCATTTCGTCCCATCCAGATCGATCAATTTTTCCTGCAAATCTTCTGAGTCCTCCCAATCAAAATGAATATCCTCCAAACTATGGAAGCGGTCCTTATAATTCCGGACGAACGAGCTGCTGCCCTCCTCCGTCCTGAGCGTCACATTGGCATAGCGCCGCTCGTCGGATACTGTGACATAAGCCCGGATTTCTTCCGGATTGTCAGTAATATGATACCCCTCCTTTGGAAGATAGACCGCGATGGGACCCGCGCTTTTGAGGACCGCATTTTCATCATTCAAAGAGGAGGTGTTCTCCTTTTTCTCATAATTCACCTTGCTGATCTCTGCCAGCGCGGAGAGGAGCTCGGCGGGCTGTTCCTCCTTCTTG
The DNA here is from genome assembly GCF_000469565.1 of Oribacterium sp. oral taxon 078 str. F0263. NCBI lineage: Bacteria > Bacillati > Bacillota > Clostridia > Lachnospirales > Lachnospiraceae > Oribacterium > Oribacterium sp. oral taxon 078. The sequence continues at coordinate 80,549 of NZ_KI273128.1, forward strand.
CTTCCCTCTCCTTTTTCTGCTCCTTCCTCCTTTTTCTCACCCGCTGCCGCGCCGGAAGGCGCCTCTGTGCTCTTTTCCGTGCTTTTTTCTGTGCTCTCTTTCTCCTTCCCCCGCTCCTCTCCCTTTTTCTGAGGAGAACAAGCTGTCAAGGCCAAAAAAGAAAGCAGAACACAAAGCCCCGCTCTCCCGATTCTCTTCCCGTTTTTTACTCTCATGCTGATTTCCTCTCCCTTTCCGAATCTCTTCTGCCATAGCTCCCGGGGAGAGTGCTCCATCCCCTAGCCCACTCTCATCCGGAATTTCTGCGCCTCTCTCTCGTCCTCCACAAGCTGGATCTCCGCGCCAAGAGCCTGGAGCTTTCGCTCAAAGTGCTCATAGCCCCTCTGGATATAGCCGATCTCTCGCACCGTGGTAATGCCCTCCGCACAGAGTCCCGCGATGACGAGAGCCGCCCCGGCCCGAAGGTCGAGCGCATTGACCGAGGCCCCCGTATAGGATCGGATGCCGTCTATGATGGAGACATTTCCCTCCACCTTGATCGCTCCCCCCATCCTCGCGAGCTCATCGACATACTTAAAGCGGCTCTCAAAGATCGATTCCGTCACGACGGAAATCCCCCTCGCAAGGCCGAGTGTCACCGAGATCTGCGGCTGCATATCGGTGGGGAAGCCCGGGTAGGGCAGGGTCTTTACATCCGTCGGACGCTGTACGGCGCTTCCGATCACGCGGATGGATTCATCGTATTCCACGACCGTATTCCCCATCTCGACGAGCTTTGCGGAGATGGACTCCAGGTGCTTGGGGATGACATTTTTGATGAGGATATCCCCGCGGCTTGCCGCAGCGGCACACATGAAGGTCCCCGCCTCGATCTGATCCGGAATCACGGCATAGCTCGTGCCGTGGAGGCGCTTTACCCCGCGGATGCGGATCGTGTCGGTCCCCGCCCCGCGGATATTCGCCCCCATACTGTTCAGGAAATTCGCGACATCCACGATATGCGGCTCCTTCGCGACATTCTCGATCGTCGTCTTCCTCTCCGAAAGCACAGCCGCCAGCATGATATTGATCGTCGCGCCGACCGATACGACATCCAGGTAAATGTGCGTGCCCTTAAGGCCGTCCTTCGCCTCCGCGACGACGCAGCCGTTCTGAATCCGGATATCCGTGCCGAGCGCGCGAAAGCCCTTCAAATGCTGATCGATGGGGCGGGAGCCGATCGCACAGCCCCCCGGGAGCGGCACGACCGCGCTGTGATACTTCCCAAGCAGTGCCCCGATAAAGTAATAGGAGGCGCGGATCCTCCGGATAAACTCATCGTTGATGCTGAGCTCCCGGATCCCCGCCGCACAGATGGAAACCGTATGGCTCCCCGTGCGCTCCACCGCCGCTCCCAGCTCTCTCAGGACATCCAGCATGACATTGACATCGCGGACGTCCGGGAGATTCTCGATCACCACGGTATCATCTGTAAGGATTGCCGCCGCTATCAGGCCAAGCGCCGCATTCTTTGCGCCCCCGATCACCACTTCCCCGCGGAGCGGACGTCCGCCCCTCATGATAAATTGCTGTTCCATCTCTCCCCTATGCCGGGCAAAAAACAAAGCGTTCCCGACGAACGCTGTCTCTCTGTCTCCCACTCTCCGCCCCCGCTATGGAGACGGAAATCCCCCTATTTCGCGCCTAATTATAATGCCTGCTCCGGCAATTTGCAAGACATAGCCGGGCGGATGCGATTTCCGCGGCAAAGCTTTGCCGCGCTCAATGGAACATCCCCATCATTTCCTTCGCGCTGTTTGCGCCAAGCGACATGATATTATTCAGGAAGAGAACATCTTTCACCTGATGCTCCCGGAGGAAGGCGACGAAGTCCTCCCGGTAGTAGCGGTAGTCGAAGACATAGACATGCTGGTAGTGATCGACGAGAAAGGGCGCGAAGGCATTCCCGTAGGAATCCTTCACAAGGGCGATCGCGGAGCCGTCGTTTCGATTCGGATTGTCGATCTCCGTGAACGCATTGTCCCCCATCAGAAAGCAGCTGTAGCGATTCCCCGCGCTCATCGTATTCGCGTCGTTGATCACAAGCGCGTCCCCCTCCTGCCCCTTCGGGTCCCGGAAATGCATCTTGTTTGTCGCAAGCGGAAGATAGGCCCGCACGGTGTCCGGATTCACCTTGAGTGCCTCCGCGCGCTTTGTCGCAAAGTAAAAGCTCCCGTAGAAGCCGGGATATTCCCTCTTCTGATATTCTGAGAGCGCATGCGGCGTAAAGCCCTTTTCTTTACAGAATACGAGATAGGCGTAGTACGCTCCCCTCTGCGTCCAGTGATGATCCGTATGGAAATAGATGTACTCCTCCTTGTGAGAGAGAAGCTCCTCATAGATGGATACGCGCTTTACCTTCTCTCCCATGAGGCTGTAGCTGTAGCTGATCGCCTGATCCATGCCCGAGCTCGCGAGCTTTTCCTGCACGGCGGGGCTCAGCTTAATGCCGAAGGAATTCGGCACGATCATGGAATAGAGGCTGATATCCTCCGGGAGCAGGCTCCGGACCGTATTCATGAGAGAGGCGTGAGACCTCATGTTCTCCTGGCTGAAATAATAGAGCTCATAGCCGCAGTTTCCCGTGACATAGACAGTGCCTGCCTGCTCCCCCTGCACGTGGACTCCCTTCGTATCCTGCTTTTTCAGGATGAGATTTCCCTCGGCATCCGTCTCCGGCGCGGTCTCCGCCTCCCTGCTCTCCTCGGCGCTCTCTGTCTCCGGCGCGGAGAACGCCAGCGTCGGCGCGGTCTCTCCCGCGGTCTCCGGGATGCTCTCCTTCTTTCTCTCCCCTTTGGAATAGATCGCCTCCCCCTGGAAGCCATAGTATTTCTCCAGCGAGGCCTCCCAGGAGAGGAGCTCCTCCCGGAAGGGAAAGGTATCGGAGTACCAGCTGGAGAAATCGCGGAACCAGCTTCCGTCGGAGAGGGTGCGAAGGCTCGGCGCGGGGAGCTCCGCGAGCTTCCGCTTCTCCGACTCGGAATACGAGGGGCGGAGCGGCAGGAGGAGGCCGAGGATCAGGAGGAAGAGCAGCGAAAGGGAGAGCGCAAGGCACATCCCGTATGCTCCGCGCGAGCTCTGCCTCTTCCTCCCGCGCTCCCGCGCATTTTCTCTCCTCTCGCTCATATTCCCCCTCGCTTTCCCCCGGCTGCTTTCCCAAAACTGCCTTCTCAAAACTGCCTTCTCAAAATTGATTATATAAAAACGGCATATAGCTGCTCCCCACCATCGCCATCACAGAGAGTGCGAGGAAGAGCAGGGCGGCGGCTCCCCTCTCGAGATAATAGAAAAACGCGGCTCTTCGGAGAGCCCTTTTCCTGCGGCGCGCCCGAAGCTGAATCCGCCTGAGGGCAATCTCGTGCTCATTCTCCGCCTCTGCCTCCGACTCCCGGTCGAAAAGCTGGAGGCTGTCGTCCCCGAAGCTCTCGTTGTCCCTGATCCGCTCGCTCCTCCTCTCCTCCTTCCTCCGAAGGGAGAGGCTCTGCTGAAGGCCGTTCTGCATGGAAATCCCGATGTAATGAAAGAGCGGGGTAGAAGCGAGGAGACAGGCGAAGAAGAAGATAAGATTGTTCCAAAGGCTTAAGGCGGTGATCGGATCCCAAAGGGCGGATGCTCCGATGCCAAATTGAAGCTTCAGCGCGGCGATGAGCGCGTGAAAATCCGAAAAGCGAAAGAGGATCCAGCCGAAGTAGACGACGAGCAGAGTATAAAGATGAGAGAGGAGCCTCCTCCCCCGGACCTCTCTCCCGCGCTTTCCTCTCTCTCCGGCGCTCTGTCTCCTAAAGCCCGGAAAGCCTCTTCCTTCCTTCCCTCCGGCGCTCTCCGCCGCCTTCTCCTCCGGCTTCTCTTCTCTGTCTCTATCTTTCTCCTCTTCTTTTCTCTCCCCTTCTTCCCCTGTTCCGACTCTCTCTTCCTCCAGCTCCTCTCTCTCCCTCCTTCTCCTCAGATTCTCTATCATGATAAAGAAAAAGTAGTAGAGCCCCCAGAGGACGAAATTCCAGCTCGCGCCGTGCCAAAGGCCCGTAAGAGCCCAGACCAGAAGAAGATTCCGGCAAAGCTTTGGCAGGCTGACATGACTTCCGCCAAGCGGGATATAGACATAATCCCGGAAGAAGGAGGAGAGCGAAATATGCCACCTCCTCCAGAAATCCCGCACGGAGTGCGCGGCGTAGGGATAGTCGAAATTCTCCGGATAGTCAAAGCCGCATACTCTCCCGAGGCCGAGCGCCATATCGGAGTAGGCGGAAAAATCCAGGTAGATCTGGAGCATATAAAAGATCCCGCCGAGCCAGGAGGCGAGGACGGAGGGCGGATTCCCCTGGGAGGCCGCGTGCAGGAAGTCGAGCGGCAGAAACTGCCCCGCAAGCTTCCCCGCGTGGTCCGCGAGCAGCGTCTTCTTCGAAAGTCCGAGACAGAAGCGGAACATGCCCTCACAGAAATCCTCCGGGCTCATCCTCCGCTCTCTGAGGGCGGCCTCCATCTCCCGAAAACGGACGATCGGCCCCTGAGAGATGATGTGGAAGTCCGCCGTATAGAGAAGCAGACTCTCGAAGCTCTGCGCGCGGAGCCTGCCGCTTTGAATATCCGAAAGATAGGAGATCAGCCGGAAGCTGTAGAAGGAGATGCCCAGAGGAAGGAGAGCTCCCGGAAGATGGAAGGGGAGGAGCGGAAGAAGCGGCCTTAGGAAAAATGCGCTGTACTTAAAAAACACGAGGTTCAGAAGGAGGAGGGAGATTCCGATCACGAACCACCTCCTTTCCCCCCGGCGCTCCTCGATGAGATATCCGAAGCCGAAGCTCAGCGCTGTCATAAGGAGGAGGAGAAGGAGATAGTGGAGCCCCCCCGCGAGGTAGAAAAGGAGAGAAAAACACAAAAGCACCCGGTTTTTCCGCCGGACGCCGGGCACCGCAGTATAAATCAGCAAAAAAAGCGGCAGAAAGCCCGCTGTAAAAAACAGACTGGAAAAGCTCATCTTTACCTCTTCTCCCTCTCCCCTTGTATTTTCTCTCTTCTTTCGGTATAATGATTCCACTTCGGGGCGGCGATGAAGTCCGGGCCCCACGCAATGAGAGACCTCGAACCGTGTCAGGATGGGAACATAGCAGCACTAAGGGGACACTTTCATGTGCCGTGGATTCTCCTGGGCGGAGCCGCCCCGAAGCTTTCGCTGAAATGCGTCAAATTCTCAATTCTCAGCACTGCTATAAATCTCGCGCGCCGCTGTGACGATCCATCGCCCCGGCGCTTCTTCTCCTTATAATATCGGTCCCCCGCTCCGATAAGTGCGGCGGTCGAAGCGGAAAGCCCTGTTCCCGGCGGGCAGGGAAGGGCCGAAGAGACGAAGGAGAACAGCTTAGATCCGATAGACCGCTCTCGCATTCTCCGCCGTGATCCGTATCACTTCCTCCTCCCGGATTCCTTTGATTTCCGACAGCGCTCTCACGACATAGCGAAGATGAGCCGGATTGTTCCGCTCCCCCCTGTGAGGCAGGGGAGAAAGGTAAGGGCTGTCCGTCTCCAAAACCATCATGGAAAGGGGAAGCTCTGCGACAAGTCTGCGGAGCTTTTTTGCGTTCGGAAATGTCAGAACCCCTCCGATCCCGAGGTACATGCCAAGCTCCGCAAACTGCCTCGCGACCTCGAGCGGATAGGAAAAGCAATGGACGATGCCGCTGTTTTTGTATCCTCCGCTGTCCCGAAGAAGCTCGTAGCTGTCCCGCGCGCTTTCCCTCGAGTGGATGACGATCGGAAGCCCCCGAAAGAGGGCGAGCTCAATCATCCGAAGATAGCAGCTCTTCTGGATTTCCGGCTCCGGCGCATAGGAGAAATCCACCGATTCCGAGAGCTCCCTTAAGGCGCGGTAGCTCTTCTTGGAGAGGGAGAGGGCGGAGAGCTCCTCTCCCCCTGGCACAAAGGAAAGGAGCTCCTCTTCGCCCGGCTCCTTCTCCCGGAGAAGCTGCTCTCTCTCCTCCCTTCTCAAAAGAAGCTCTCTTTGCAGCCTGAGAAATTCCCCCTTTGCCCGGACTGCCTCCTCCCTCTGACAGGGGCTTCTTTTATCGAGGTGATAGTAGTCGAGCCCTACCTCTCCGATCGCAGCGACGCCCTTCCTGAGAGAGAGCTCCGAGAGCTCCCGCACGACTTCATCGGAGCAGTCCGCCGCATAATCCGGGTGAAGTCCGACGGCGGCATAGATCTCCGGCCCCGCCTCCGCGCCGCTTCCTCCCTCCGGACCCCGCCGGAGGGATAACTGCTTTTCCGAAAACTCCGCCGCCCTCCGGGAGCTCTCAAGATCAAAGCCGATCTCCGTCACAGCGCAGACCCCCTCCCCAGGAAGGCGGGAGAGAAGAGCTTCCCGATCCCTGTCGAAGGCCGGGTCCAGAAGATGCGCATGGCTGTCAAAGATCATATCTCACCTTTCGCATTGCCGCGCGGCGGACTCATCCTAGGAGGTAATCATCGAGCCCGCATAGATCATCAGGTACATGACGATCAGATGCAGCGGATAGTAGATATAGAAGAGCCAGCGGGAGTGAAAGCGGCCCCGTTCTCCATTATAGAGAAAAATCGGGAGAAAGGCCGCTGCCCCGAGGCAGAAGCTCTCATAGGAATTCACAGCGGAGCAAAGCGCTCCGGAGAAGGTCTGAAGGGCCTTCTCCTTTCGAAAGTTATACATCAGGGCGATGGAGAGAATGGCGACCGCCCCGTAGTCAAAGCGCAGAAGCTCTGCCATAGCGCAGGATAGGGCCACGCCCAGCCACTTATAGAGAGGCTTCTTCCGGAAGCGCTTCATGCCGTACAGCATGAGCAGTCCGCAGGCGAGCGTAAAGCCCGTATTCTGCCTCTCGAAATGATAGATCGCGTTAAAAAAAGCGAGGTCGTAGGGAAGCTCCGATAGAAGCGCCATCAAAAAGACCCTTCTGAAATATTTCCAGAAATCTCCGGTGTGGATGAAGCCCTCCACCAGGAGAAAGGCAAAGATCGGAAATGCGAGCCGTCCGAGCAGACGGAAGACCCGGTAGAGCGCAAGCCAGCGCTGTCCCGCCGGAGTCGCGATCGCCATCTGATAATACTCCGGGGAATAGCCATAGAGCTTCCCGTTTCGAATGATAATCACCGCGAAGTGGTCCAGCGTCATGGAGAGGAGGGCAATCGTCTTCAAGAGCCCTCCCGAGAAGCCGGCCCGCTTTCGGAGCATATCCAGGGCCTTCTGCGCGCTGTGAGCTCCCATGACTCAGCAGATCCCGGCGCCGGAGGGCATATCCCGCATCGGCGTCATAAGAGCGAGCTCTCCGCCGTGCCCCTCCGCAGAGAGGATCATCCCCTGGGACTCATAGCCTGCGATCATTCTGGGCTTCAGATTGCAAAGCACCATGACCTTCTTCCCGACGAGCTCCTCCGGGCGGTAGAAGGATTTGATGCCGGAGAGGATCTGCAGCTTCTCCTCTCCGACCAAAACCTCAAAGCGGAGAAGCTTCTTCGACTTCTTCACCTCCTCTGCGGAGAGGATCTTCCCCACGCGGAACTGAAGCTTCTCAAAATCCTCATAGCCGATCTCTGCCTTCTTCTCCGCGAGAATGGGACTCTCCCCTTCGGATGTGCTCTCCGGCGTCTCTCCCTCTCCCGCGCCGCTTTTCTCCTTCTCTCCGCCGAAGGCCCCGCTCTCCTTGGAGAGCTTCTCCACCTCGGAGAGAAGCTGCTTCAGATCCTTTCTCTCAAAGAGCGCCTTCGGATCCCCGGTGACGCGGGTCCCGGAGGGATAGAGACCGAAGCGGTCCATCTGCTCCAAGGGCCTGGCCTCTGTATTCAGCTGCCGGAGGATCTCCTCCGCGGTCCTTGGCATAAAGCTTTCCAGGACGGAGGCCCCGATCACGATCGCCTCCGTGAGATTGTAGAGTACGGTCTCGAGACGGGCGGATTTCCCCTCCTCCTTTGCGAGAAGCCAGGGCTCCGTCTCATCGATATATTTGTTTGAGCGGCGGAAGATGTCAAAGAGCAGGTCCAGGGCATCCGCAATGCGGAGCTCATCCATCTTCGCGACGATGGCTCGCACATTTTTCAGGACGGTCTCCTTCAGATCCTCATCGACCGGCTCCGCGGCCCCGCTGTCCCGCACGATGCCTCCGAAGTACTTATTGCTCATCGCGATGCTTCTTTTCACGAGATTTCCGAGGATATTGGCGAGCATGCCATTGTAGCGCTCCGCCATGAGCTCCCAGGAAATGACGCCGTCGTTCTCGAAGGGCATCTCGTGGATCACGAAGAAACGGACCGCGTCGACGCCGAAGAGCTGCACCAGCTCATCCGCGTAGATCACATTGCCGCGGGACTTCGACATCTTCACCCCCTCCTCCGACTTTCCGGCCGCGGTGAGGAGCCAGGGATGGCCGAAGACCTGCTTCGGAAGAGGAAGCTCCAGACTCATCAGGAAGATGGGCCAGTAGAGCGTGTGAAAGCGTATGATATCCTTCCCGATCAGATGAAGATCCGCGGGCCAGTATCTGTGGAAGCGCTCCGAGGAATTCCCGTCCACATCGTAGCCGAGGCCGGTGATATAGTTCGTGAGCGCATCCAGCCAGACGTAGATGACGTTCTCCGGATCGAAATCCACGGGGATGCCCCACTTGAATACGGTCCGGGAGACACTCAGATCCTGCAGTCCCGGCTTCAGAAAGTTATTTACCATCTCGTTTTTCCGGGATACCGGCTGGATGAATTCCGGGTGCTCCTCGATATGCTTCATCAGGCGGTCCGCATACTTTGACATCCGGAAGAAATAGGAGGACTCACTGGCCCTCTCCACCGGCCGTCCGCAGTCCGGGCATTTCCCGTCCACAAGCTGCGAATCCGTCCAGAAGGACTCGCAGGGGGTACAGTACCAGCCCTCATAGACTCCCTTATAGATGTCCCCCTTCTCGTACATCTTCCGGAAGATCTTCTGAACCTGCTTCTCATGGTAGGGGTCCGTGGTCCTCATGAACTTGTCGTAGGAGGTGTTCATGAGATCCCAGATCGCCCGGATCTCCCCGACCACTCCGTCCACGTACTGCCCGGGCTCCATCCCGGCCTCCCTCGCCTTCTGCTCAATCTTCTGCCCGTGCTCATCCGTCCCGGTCTGAAAGAAGACGTCATAGCCCTCGAAGCGCTTGAAACGCGCGATCGCGTCCGCGAGCACAATCTCATAGGTATTTCCGATATGCGGCTTTCCGGAAGCATAGGCGATCGCGGTCGTGATATAATAAGCTTTCTTCTCCATCCTTCGCCTCTCCCTACTTAAGGACGAGCTCAACCTCGTTCAGCTGGTAGTTCTCCCGGAAGCTGTCCGAGACCGCCTGCTTTGCCGTCTCCTCGTCGAGCCCCTTTCCCGGGGCAAAGCCGGAGATCGTGACGGTGGCGTTCTTTACCTTGCTTCCGCCGCTGTCCTTCACGCCGGGCCCCGCCATCCTGGTCTCCGCGCTGTCCGTCTGCTCCATGCTGACAAACTTCGCGCCCTCCTTCAGCGTGCCGTTCTCGACGAGGAGCTTCACGATCGCCTCCTCCGTGAGCTTCTCCGCGGCCTCCATCTTCTCTATGATCTTCCCCTGCCCGTCCGGAGCGTAGATCACGATGGATTCGAGCACCGGAGCGGTGGGGTCCGGCTGCTTGGAGAGCGGAAGCCCGTTCTCCGGATTCGTCTCCTCCGGCGTGCTCGGCGCCGCGCTGGGCATAGCCGCGGCATCGGGGGCCTTTCTCTTTCCGCCCTCCTTCCCCCCGCAGGCTGAAAGCAGTGCCGCCGTCAAAAGCAATATCATCCAAAAGCATTTCTTCATCGTCTTCACCTCTGATTTTTCTTCTGCCCTTCCGAAGGAGGAGGGAAAGCTCCCCTTCCTGAACCGGGGCCGCCGGGAATCCTCTGCCGCAGTCATTTTGCCGATCCGGCGGCTCCCCCGCGCGCTTCCTCCGGAGCTCCGCCGCTCTCCCGGAGCGGGGAGCCATCCGAAAATCCCCTGCCTTAAGCGCTTTCCACCCCGGGAATCAACGCCGGGATCAGCGCTTCCTTAGTATATCGAAAGCCCCCCTCTTTTTCAAGTCTTGGCCGCTCTGCCGATCGGATCTCCCTTCTGTTCGCTCCCTCAAAAACGCTATGACAAAAAAACGGCGATGAAGTATACTGGAATCCGGGAAAATGCCGCTCCGGCAGCGCGGAATGGAGAGGCGGCAGAGCGGCGGGATTTTGGCAGCGGAATCGGGAAAAGGCTCAGGAGGGGAAAACAGCATGGAAAAGGGAAGGCTCTGTCTTTGCGCGACGCCGATCGGGAATCTGGAGGACATCAGCCTCCGGGTGCTCCGCTGTCTTCGGGAGGCGGATCTGATCGCGGCGGAGGATACCAGAAATTCCGCCCGCCTGCTCGCTCACTTCGGGATCCGGACGCCGATGACCTCCTATCATGAATTTAATAAATATGATAAGGCGAAGCTTCTGTTGCAGGAGCTTCTGAAGGGGAAAAGCATCGCGCTCATCACCGACGCGGGCATGCCCTGCATCTCGGATCCGGGGGAGGAGCTGGTCCGGGAGGCCGCTATGGCCGGGATCTCCGTCACAAGCCTGCCCGGTCCCTCCGCCGTCCTCACGGCGCTCAGCCTCTCCGGGCTTCCCTCCGGGCGCTTCTCCTTCGAGGGCTTTCTCCCCAGAGATAAAAAGGAAAGGCAGGAACGCCTCCGGGAGATCGCGGAGGAGCCCAGGACTCTGATCCTCTATGAGGCTCCCCACCGGCTCCGGAAGACCCTATCGGAGCTTTGCACTGTGCTCGGAGAAAAGCGCAGAATCTCCCTCTGCCGGGAGCTCACAAAGCTCCACGAGGAGATCCTCCGGACAGATCTCTCCGAGGCTCTTCTCCGATATGAGAGCGAGGACCCGCGGGGAGAATACGTCCTTGTGATCGAGGGAAAGCCGCGGCGGGAGCTTCTTCGGGAGGCGGCCTCCCGCTGGGAATCGCTCAGCCTGGAGGAGCATCTCTCGCTCTACATGAAGGAGGGATTGAGCGAAAAGGAGGCGATGAAAAAGGCCTCGAGAGACCGCGGAATCGGAAAGCGGGAGATCTACCGCGCCCTGAAGGGAGACGGGCGGGAAAGCGAAAAGGGCAGCCCGTAAAGCGGGGATTTCCAAAGTACGCCCGCTGCCGGCCTTCTCCGGATATGCGGGGAAAGGATATGCGGGGAAAATCGGAAGGATTCCCTGCATAAGATTGTTCATCCATGACGGCAGAAAGGAAAGAGCCGGACCTCCGATGGGAGGCCGGCCCTTTCCTTTCCGGCTTTTGGGACTTCTGTCCGCGGCTTTTATTTTGTCTGTACCGCGCCGTTCACCGTCCACTCGCCGTTCGCGTTGACCGTATAGCCGTCCGGCGTCGTGGTATTCTCATACATATGTCCGAAGTTCTTCCCGGCTGTCGGCTCCAGATAATAGCACTTTCCGTTGATCCACTGCCAGCCGCTCATGACATAGCCGTCGGCACCGAAATAGTACCAGTACTGTCCGCCGTTCCAGCTGTAGCGCTGCCATACGGAGGCCGGCCAGGAGCCGTTATTCAGCCTGACCCACCAGCCCTTGGCATCCTGCACCCACTCCTTGAAGCTTCCGGCCGTATTCGTCGTCACACTGCCCCCGCCGGATCTCCCGGATCTCCGTCCCGATCCTCCGCCGGAGCCGCCGGAACCACCGGAGCCGCTTCCGCTTCCGCCATTGTTCGCCTTCTCCGGCTTGGAAACCGCAGCCTTAACCGAAGGATAGCCGTCCGATGTGATTTCGATCTGATAATTTCCGTCGTCCGGGAAGGCCACGGTCTTTGTGTTATGGCGTCCCGGCACCACCGCGTCCAGCTTGAGCTTTCCGTTCTCGTCGAAGAAGATCTTTCCCAAAGTCAGCTTCGGATCCGAGAAGGAGAGCTCGGAGCCCGCAACGACCTTTCCGGCCGCATCCAGCTTGCTCACCTTGACCGCGGAGATATTTCCGATGTAGGCGGCCGTCGTGATGCCGGAGGGAAGCTGCAGGGTATTTCCGGAGAACCTCACACTGCCGTCCGGATGTCCCGAACTCAGCCGAAACTCCACCTTGATATCCTCATACTTCTCGTCCGTGAATACGAGAGTATAGAGTCCGATTCCGGTATTGGCGTTCGTCTTTACCTTAAGAAGCTTCGAAGCACTGTCATAGCTGTAGTCCGCATCCTTTGCGAGCTCCTTTTGCTTGAAGCTTACGCTCTTCAGCTGATAGGAGGAATCCGACGGGACGGAAAAGCTGAGGGAAACATCGGAGCTCTCCTTCCCATAGACATTATCCTTCGCCGTGATCTTCGAGCTGTCGTCGAGAAGAGTCTTCACCTTCAGCTTCGTGTCGATCACGACATCCTTCTTCCCCTTCAGAAGATAGGTGATCTTCCGGATCGTCTTTCCCTGCATATCGTGGAAGCGCTGATAGCCCGGTGTATTTCCGTGCGGCTCGGTGTAGGAGCGGACGGAGAAGGCCATCTCATCGGAGCGAAGGAAGATATTGTCCATCGGCTTCATGCCGTACTTTGCCCCGTCCTCGGTCTCCAGGATCGCTCCCATGATGTCCGCGGACTTCGGGGCATTCTCCAGATTGAGCTCCAGCGTATAGTTCCCAAAGCGCTTCCCCGTCACGATCTCCGCCGCCTTGGCTTCGACCGTCTCCGTATCCGTCTTCATCTTCGTAAGGGAGCCGTCTCCGTTCAGCGTCTTGTACTCGTCCGGCACCGGAATCGTCGAGGATGTCGCGATCTCCGGAAGGCTTCCGACGATGTTGAGAAGCTCGTTGCTGCACTGCGCGTTCCCCGCCTGCGCGGCCTTCGCGCTGTTATAGAGGCTCTCCGGAATCCGCACCGTGACCTTGCGGATCCCCGTCGCAACTGTCTTTCCGGAGGAGGTATCGGATTTCACCTGCTCCCATTTCGCCGCCTTTCCGACTGTGGCGCTCGACACCGCATCGTAGTAGCCCTCCGCCCGAAGTGCCGCTGCCGGGTCCTGCGCATTCAGCTCCATCGTCGGATTTTCCTGAGGATCCTTTAATTCGCCGTAGAAAAAGTCCGCATAATCCACATCCAGCTGCGCATATACATCGTTTCCGCTTTTAAAGGGCTTAAAATCCGCATCGGAAGAGGGGGACGCCCCGGCGTATGCCGAGAGCGGCGCCGCAAAGACAAAAAGTGCCGCGAGCAGCGCGAGCACGGATGCCGACCGGAAAACCTGCCTTTCGCTCATTCTTACCTCCTGTTTGGGAAATGCATCGTCCCTATACTGCAGGGACGGATAACTTCGATCCTGCCGAAATGATCGGCGGAAGCCTTTAGTTAGAGCAAGCTAACAGCCATAGTATAGCGAAAAGAGCGAAAGTTCGTCAAGTCCATGATAAAATCTTATTATAAATGTAAGCTTTCCGTCTCAGATACCGAAAAAGCCCCCGGGAGATTTCCCTCTCGGGGACTTTCAAAGACTAGCTCGTCTTTCCCTTCTTCCCTCCGATCCCGAGGACGCTCCTCATCCCCTCCCAGATCTTTCGGAATACCCGGGCGATCCTCTGCCAGGGGCTCTGCTGCTCCTCGGCCTCCTCACTGTCCAGACTCTCCGCGGAATCCTCCTTTTTCGAGATCTCCTCCGTGCGGCAGACGATCGCGAGACTCGAGGGCTCCGGGTTTTCCTCGCTGGTAAAGGAGACCTTCGGGGCCTCCGGGTCCATATTGAGGAAATTATTGTCCGCCTCCCGCTCATCCAGCTCATCGTTGATGGATTTTCGAAGCTCGGAACCGGATTCCTTGAATTTCTTCGTGTTCTCGATCATAGCTCCGGCATTGTCCACCGCCTTCTGCCCGGCGGAAAGCCCGGCATCCGCGGCGCTTCCGAAATTTCCGGAGGCGGAGCGGAGCGTATCGTTTGCAAGCTGAAGAGTCCCCGAGATGTCATTGGAGGCCTTCTGCACCGACTGGAGAGTATTCCCCGAATTCGTGAGAGCAGTCTGGACATCCGGATAATAGAGATTCATGGTCCCGATCAGGCTATTCACATCCCCATTTAAGAGTACGAGCTGATCGACGAGCTTTGCGCTCTGCTTCGAAACGGAACCCGCCTCCAGGCTCACGCTCTCGATATCCGCAGAGAGCTGATCGATCTGCGCGATGAGATTCTCCGCGTTCACACTGCCGTAGGCCTGGGCGGCTCCCGCGGCGAGCTCGGAAAGGGCATCACTCAGCCCCTTCAGATTCCCCGCCGCCGCGCTCTGGACCGCGCTGCCCTTCTGCGCCGCCCTTTGGGAGAGCTCCTCGATCCGGCTGTTTTGCTGACGGAGGGAGCGCAGTCTCCCGAGAAAGCGGGAGGCATTCTCCTTCTGCGCCGCTGTCGCAAGCCGTACCGCCCCCTCCGTCGCCGCGGCCGGATTCCCGCCCGCAGCCGCTGCGGCGCGGGCGGCCGCCTCCCGGATATCCTGAGCGCTCACCGCGCGGTTTTGTCCCGCCGCGGCAAGCTGCGACGAAAGCTGATCGTGTGTATAGAGGAGGGCCGTAAGCGTCTGCTTCATCGAGGAGAGCTCCTCCTCGGAATAGGAGCCGATATCCTTCCCACCGGATGAGATCTGCTGCTCTATGAGCTCGATGACAGACTCCGGAAGGTAGGCCTCATCATAGCTTGCCTGAGAGAGTGCCGCGGACTTCGTGATATTGGAGGCGGTCGCGATGAGCTCCGCGCCGTCGCTGAGCGCTCCCCTTGCGATATAATTCAGATTTCCGGCCGCCCTTTGTCCTCCCGCGATTCCGCCCCTTATCCTCCGAAGAGCCTCGTTTGTGCTCTCCAGACTCGAGCGAAGCTCCGATGTGTCCACTCCCTCCACGCCGTTTAAGGAGGAGCCGAGATTCTGAAGGCGGATCTTCAGCTGATCCAGCTTATCATTTCCGTCGATGAGGTCCTGATTCAGACTGTTCAGATTCCGGTTGATATCGTAGACCATCCACTGCGTATCCTTCAGAGAATTCCGGAGCGGGCTCAGGCTGTCGGAGAGCTCCCGGATATCCTGGATCGCGAGATCATTTCCCGCAAAGATCGAGTCCTTTGCGCTGTGGAGCTTGTCCTTCCCCGCCCTGAGCTCCCGGATCATCTCGCTGCTGAGATCCAGCTGGGAGGACATATTCGCGATATTGTCGAGGAGCGCATCCGCATCATCCATCATATCGTTGGTATTTCCCCGGAACTTATCCTTTAATTCCTTGATATCCTTTATCTCCGAAAGGCCGCCCAGCGTGCCGGGGCTCATGATCATGACCGCCCCCACGGTCTCGAAGCTGTCTGTCCCCATGCGGACGGTGAAATGTCCCTCCTGCCCGGGGAGCGCCGCGAAAACGACGCCGCTGTACTGCCCGAGGGACATGGTCTGAGAATCCGGCGCATCGATCGAGTAAATCTTATTGCTGTCGATCGGAAGGGCCAGGATCAGCATGAAATTATTCTTCATGTAATCGGAGGCCGCTTCATTCGGCCAGGCGTCGATCTGCATCTCCACAAGACCGGAGGCCCCGGCGAGCTCCTCCGCGTTCACGGGGACGCCGTTCAGCTTATAGTTTATATCGAATTTCCAGGGGGAGACGGCTCTCTCCGGATCAAGCCTCCCCTCAAAGAAGAACTTCCCCGGCTTCTCCGGTGCCTTCCAGGTCACACTGTCCCCGTTTTGCTCCGGCTTCTCCGTACCGGACATATTGATGAGCTCTGTGTAATTCCCGTGGTCCGTATAGCTCGGCTGGGAATTGAAATTCACGGATTTCACGACATTGGCCTTCGAAATCTGACCATAGTGATTCAGATTGAGATACATCGTCTCCTCGACGGATGCCTCCGCGGGGCCCGCAGCACTCACGATCGGGCAGAGCAGCTCCGTCAAAAGACAGAGCGCCGCGAGGCCGCACGCGCTTTTCCTCTTAAATTCTCTGATCCATTGCTTTCTCATCTTTCCCAAACTCCTTCCGGACATCCTGCGCCCCTTATCCTCTATCGCGATCGAAAAGCAGCTCTCCGCCGCCGTCCCGCGCCCCATAGCCTGGCTATATCCATTTCTATCTCTATTCTCTATTCTTTTCTCTCTTCTTCTCTGTCCTTCTGTTTTGCCCGGACCCTTTCCGCCCCGGCCCTGAGGACCTCCTCCCCTCCTCCGCTCAGGATTTCCTGTATCCTGCGGCAGACCTTCCTTCTGGTATTTCTCGCGTTCATCGCGGCCTCCTTGATCGCGGCCCGGCGTCTCGCCTTCTTTTCCGCGGCCGGCGTCGTGAGAAAAGGATCGATCAGCTGCAAAAGGAAGGGCATCATCAGAACCACGAACGAGACCGACAGAATCGCGCCGCGCCCGACGAGATGCCCGACCTCGCTGATCGCGGGGATCGAGGAGAGGAAGCTGATCGCATAGCCGCAGACCACGAGGATCGTCCCCGAGGTCAGGATGGAGGGAAGCGAGCGCTCCGTCATGAGCTCCGCCGCCCTTTGTTTATCCTTCTCGCTCTGCCGGATCTGGAGATAATTCTCCGTGGAGGAGATCGCATAGTCGATGGTCGAACCGAGCTGGATGCAGGAGACCACGGCGTAGGCGATGAAGATGAGCTTCTGTCCCCCCACATAGGGGAAAGCCATATTCACATAAATCGCCATCATGATCGGGATCATCGCCGCGATCGGCATGAGCGGGGAGTGGAAGGAGAGCGCCACGACGATGAAGATGCTCAGCATCGCGAGATTATTCACGAGGGTATAGTCCGGGATCAGGATCTTCTCCATATCCTCCGTCGTAGGCGTGTTCCCGGTGATATAGCTCTCCTCCGGGTAATATTTCCGTATCCTCTCGCTGACAAGCTCCGTGTCCTTATAGGCCGTCCTGCTCTCCGGCTTTGTCTTGATATAGATGAGGAGCCTCGTATAGCCGCTCTTATGAAAGAGCTCCGTGACGCTCCGAGGCAGAAAATCATCCGGTATGCCGTCCGGCAGATAGGCGGAAAGCCCCATCACCTTCTTCACATAGTCCTGCTCCTTCAGCTCATCCACGAGCGCCCTCTCCTTCTCCGGCTCCGTATCCGGGAAGATGGCGACGAGGAGATTGGAGCGGCCGAACTTCCGGTCGATCTCCGCCGCCTCCTCGTAGATCTTCGTTCCGGGCCCGGCCCCCGTCGCATCCGAGCCATAGAGGAAGTGATTCATCCCCTGCGCGACATAGATCGGAGCGGCGAGGAGGAGAGAGAGCGCGAGGACCGCCGGACTCAGCCTTGCGATGAGCTTCGAGCTCTTCTGAAATTTCGGCAGGAAGGGGCGGTGCCTCGTCCGATCGATCCGATCCGACCAGGACAGAAGGAGCGAGGGCATCAGGAAGATCACCATGAGAAGGGAGCATATAATGCTCTTTGACATGACGATCCCCATGTCAAAGCCCATCCGAAAGCGCATGAAGACGAGAACGATGAAGCCGAAGAAGGTCGTCATGGAGGACGCCAGTATCGTCGTGATCGTGCTCATGAGGCCGGCCTTCAGAGCCTCCTCCTTCCCAAGCCCCCTCTCCCGCTCCCGCTCATAGGCGTGGAGCAGGAAGACAGAATAATCCATCGAGGTCGCAAGCTGCAGGACATCGGAGATATTGTTCGTGATATAGGAGATCGTCCCGAGGAAGATATTCGTCCCCTTGTTGATGACGATCGCGCAGCCGATGACGGTCAAAAAGAGCACGGGCTCAAACCAGGAGGTCGTCGTCAGAAGGAGGATCAGGAAGATGAAGACCACGGCGACGGCCATGATCATCTTCATCTGCTCCTGGACATTCTCCTCAATGAATTTGTTGGTCGGCGACATCCCCACCAGGCTTCCCCTGTCCCCGACGATCTCTTCGATCTCATCGATCGCCCGGTGCGTGAGCTTATGGGTATCCCCCTTCACAAAGGTGATATCCATAACGGCGTCTCCATCCTTATAATAATCGGAGATATCCTTCGCATCGATAAAGTCCGAGGAGCTGTAGATCTGCGTCTTCGTATCGCACCAGACGACCTGATCGACGCCCTCTACCTTTTCGATCTGATTTTTATACTGCTTCGCCTCATAGAGCGTCACATCCTTCAGCATGAGACGCCCGGTCCCCGGGTAGCCGAAGACCTCCTTCATCTTATTGATCGCCACCTTCGAGGGGACATAATCCGGAAGATAGGAGGTGAGATCATAGTTTACCCCGACAAAGAAGTAGCAGACCGCACTCAGGATCACAAAAAAGAAGACGATATCCCGGATCCCCTTATTGTGGTCCACGATGAAGTCCGCAAGATTATGATGCCTTTTCTTCTCTTCCCTTTTTTCCTCTGCCATGAAAGCACTCCTCTTTTCCATCCTGCCGCCGAAGGATCCCGGGCCGCTTTGCTTCCGCCTTTTGCCATAGCTCTTCCCCGGGCTTCCATTGCCGGGAGCATTCCGAAATCAACGGTATCGCCGAAGCTCCGAATGCCCTTTTTCCCTGCATTTCCCTTCCTGCTCTCTTTGTTCCTTTTTCGTCAGCATTTTGATAATTGACATCTGTCTATTTATGTAGTAGTGTTCATTATAGGATTCGGAGTCGAGTAACGCAATACCCAATAATCAATCCGAAGTTCGTTTATCATCATATTTACACTTTATGCCCGTTTATCGTCCTCTATGAGGATAGGCGCGAAGAAAAGCATGCCGCAGAGAAAGAAAGAAGCAGGAGAAATCAGGAGCTTATGAAGGAGGAGAAATTATGGCTGTGAAGGGGAAACCGGGAAAGCTGGAGAAAAGCCGGGAGCGGAGCGTGAAGATGGACACTCCGAGGCGGGACCGCAGAGTGAGAAAGACCACAAACGCCCTGAAGCACGCACTCACCGTGCTTATGCAGAAGAAAACCATCAAGGATATCACCGTAAAGGAGCTCACAGATATCGCCGACGTAAACCGCGGCACCTTCTACCTTCATTATGAGGACGTCTTTGATCTCCTCTCGCAGTCGGAGGGAGACTTCTTCACGAAGCTCCGGGAAGCCGTCGAGCTTCACAGCGAAGACTTCATGAGCGGAAATCCGGTGCCGCTCTTTTGCGGCGTCTATGAGCTCTGCCGGGACAACGCGGATCTGGTCAGCATCCTGATCGGCGAAAACGGGGACATCAATTTTCTGAATCAGCTCAAGACCTTCCTCCGGGAGAAGTGCCTGAACGACTGGAGCGCCATCCTGAGAAGGCAGGGGATCCAGCACTTCGATGCCTACTTCTCCTTCATCGTCGGCGGCTGTCTCAGTCTTCTCCAGTACTGGTTCCACGGCGGCATGATAGAAAGCCCGGAGGAGCTCGCGGAAATCACCGGAATCTTCCTCGCGAACCATATGTGATAAGCCCTGGCGCTCCAGAGTACAAAAAGAAGACCGGGGCAGAGGCGTACAGCCCCCATGCGAAAAAGACCGGAACAGGAACGCAGCTGCCCTAACCGTTAATGGGAGAATATTCCATAAAAATAAACGCGAAAAAAGCGAGAGATGGGGCTCTCGCTTTTTCGCGTTTCCCGCCGCATCACTGCTGACGGTCACTTAAGTTGAGTCTATCTATTTCAGGAGATTTCCAAGTGAACGTGCTTATGGTCAGGAGGACACGAACACCCGGCGCGTTATGGTGATTGCAGATCAGGAATTCTGCAGCCCCACAGGTTAGTTATATCTAACTAACTGTAGAAAGGATACAACATAAAATCCCAGTTGTCAATAGGAATTTTAAAATTTCTCGAAAAAATTTCAGAGCCCCGGAAAATGAGAGTCTGCGGCATGATTCCCGCAAAACAAAATGTCTCCCCTTGGGGCACTAAAAAATATACCTTTTCCCTGCACAAAAGCACAAAAAGAGGGCCCCGCCATCCACGCGGCCGCCCTCTTCCTTTCGTTATAGCACGCTTTTCTCCGGGAGAAGGGGTCCTTTAATCTGTCTTTCCCCCTGCCTCCGCCTCTTTCTGCGCCTCCGCATACTCCCGGATCACATCATTTAAATCCTCAGCCAGCGCATCCGGGTCAATGCCGTGGACCTCGCAGGCCTCCTCCAGGGATTCCTCCTGAGACGCCGGGCAGTAGACGCAGCCCATGCCGTTTTGCATCAGGAAGGGGGCGATCAATTCATTGATTGCCAGAATATCCCCGATTCTCATATCCTTTGTAACCTCTGCCATCCGGATCACCCTTATCCTTTCTCCGCGCCGGGAGCGCTTTAGATCAATGCGAGCTTCCGCATCGCATCCTTTCCCATCAGAGTCTCGAAATGCTCCTCATAATAGGCCTCGTTCAGTTCATCCCCCTCCACCTTCTCACCGTACTCCGAAAGCAGATTGGAAAGCCGGGAGATATCCTCCCCCTTTCCGCTTTCGGGATGAAGCGTAAGGTAATAGCGCCGCCGGTCTTCGTCCTTATACAGTGTGCTTCCGCCACGGAAGCTGTCCCCGGCCGCGGCGGCGGCATCCATGACACGGTCCAGGCTGTCAAAGCGGAAGATCCGCATCCCGGATTCCTCCTCTTCCGCAGCGCTCTTTCCGCCTCCCGCAGCCGCGTCCTCCGTCTCCTGTGCCTGCTTCAAAAGTCCCTGCGCTCCCTCCAGGATCTGGCTTGCGAGGCGGGAGAAAATACTCCCCTGCCCGTCTCCCCTCTGGGTAAACTTCGAAAAGCGCGTGTCCAGCTCCTCCGGATCCTCCACCTTGGAGATGATGAGCTGCACGGATCCTCCCTGCAGCGGAATCGCCTCGATCATGAGCGGCGTATTATCCAGTATAAAGCCGAGTTCCACCCGCGCCTTCTGCATCATCTCATTGAACAGCTGCTTCGCCGCCTGAGAACCATACGTCATATCACGGAGATTCAGATTCCTGGAAGAAAGATCCAGACTGCTCAGCGTGCACCTGATGGAGTTGTCATCAATTTTTTCCAATTTCATGGCTCCTCCCCCTCCTTCTCTGCCGGGATGAAAGCGCTTCTTCCCCTTGCCTTCACCCCCTCTGGATACCGTATCATATAACGAATCTTCCCGTTTGCAAAGCACTTTGATAAAAATTTATAGAAAGTTAATAAGCCCGTCTCAGCTCCCGCGCTCCGCGTTCACAAATCGAGTATATTCCGGCTGCCAGAGCAGAGTCACGGTGCCGATCGGACCGTTCCTCTGCTTCGCGATGATGATCTCCGCCTCGTTCGGATGCTCGGTATCCTTATTGTAGTAATCATCCCGATAGAGGAACATAACGATGTCCGCATCCTGTTCGATCGCGCCGGAGTCCCTCAGGTCCGAGAGCATGGGGCGATGGTCCGGGCGCTGCTCGCAGGCTCTGGAGAGCTGGGAGAGCGCGATCACCGGGCAGTTCATCTCCCGCGCCAGCGCCTTCAGAGAGCGCGAGATCTCCGTGATCTCCTGCTGCCGGTTCTCCGCCCTCTTCCCGGCGGAGCCGGTCATGAGCTGGAGGTAGTCGATCATAATGAGGCTGAGTCCCCTCTCAAGCTTCGCCTTCCTGCACTTTGAGCGGAGCTCCGATACCGAGATCCCCGGTGTATCGTCGATAATGATATTGGAGGCAACGACGCGGTCAATCCCCTCAATGAGCGTCGCCCAGTCCTCGTCCGTGAGCGTTCCCTTCCTAAGCTTGTCCGCGTCGATCAGGGTCTCCAGGGAGAGCATGCGGTTTACCAGCTGCTCCTTCGACATTTCGAGGGAGAATACCATGGCCGGCATATTCTTCCGGACTCCCACATAATCCAGGATATTCAGGACAAAGGCCGTCTTTCCCATGGAGGGGCGCGCCGCAACCAGGATGAGATCCGAGGGCTGAAGCCCCGCCGTTCTGTAGTCGAGATCCAGAAAACCCGTGGGCACTCCGGTGATCGGGTCCTTCTGCCGGGAAGCCTTCTCGATATTGTGGAGGACGGTCATCGCGACATCCTCGATCGGAGTGAATTCTCTCGCGCTTCTTTTCTGGAGGAGATCAAAGATCTTCTTCTCCGCGATGGAGAGCACCTCCTCCAGCTCCTCCCCTCCGGAATAGCAGAGCTCCGCGATCTCCTCATTCGCGCGGATCAGAGCGCGGAGTACGGACTTCTCCTTTACGATCGAGCAGTAGGAGCGCACATTCACGCTGGTCGCGACGGACTGCATGACCTCCTTCAAAAAGGCGATCTCCGAGAGCTCCGGCGGGATATCCTTCCCCCGGAGCTTCTCCTGCACCGTCACGAGGTCCACCGGCTTCGCCTCATTATAGAGCTCCCGCATCACCCGAAAGAGTATGGCATACTGCCGCTGGTAGAAGTCCTCCTCGCTGAGAAGCTCTGTCGCGGCGGCGACCGCCTCCTTGTCCCGGAGCATGGAGCCGATGACGCTCTGCTCCGCCTCCTGAGAGTGCGGAATCACCCTCTGGATCAGCTTTTCCGAAAGCTCCGCCATCTATTCCGCCGCCTGAACGCTCAGGTGAAGCTTCGCCTCGACATCCCGGTGAAGCCGGATGCGAAGCTCATAGCCGCCGAGATTTCGGATCGGGACATCGCTCTCGATTTTCTTCTTATCGACCTCGATGCCGGTCTGCTCCTTCAGGGCCTCCGCGATCTCCTTCGTGGAAATCGCCCCGAAGGTCCTGCCCTCTTTTCCGGCCTTCATTTTCAGGACGATCTTCGCCTCCTCGAGTCTCCCCTTGAGGTCCTGCGCCTCCGCGAGCTTCTCCGCCGCGAGCTTCTCCTCCTTCTTTTTCTGCAGCTTTAAGCTGTTCAGGTTCTTCGCGTCGGCGAGAATCCCCGCCTTTGAGGGGATGATGAAATTCCGGCCATAGCCCTCATTGACCTCTACGACATCCCCCTTCTTTCCCAGCGACTTCACATCCTTTAACAAGATAAGCTTCATCAGGACACCTCTCCTTCCTCAATCATCTGATCAATCGCCTTTTTCACCTGCGCGATGATCTCGGGAATCTTCCCCGCCTTAAACTGCGCCCCCGCCACGGTGCGGTGCCCGCCTCCTCCGAGCTTCTCCATGAGCACCTGCACGTTCATCTCGTCGATGGAGCGCGCGCTGACGTAGACCTTTCCGTTCCAGGAGGTCATGACGACACTGGCCTTGATCCCCCGGATATTCAAAAGCTCGTTGGCGGCCTGCGCACAGACGACGGTCGGGCTCTCCAGCCCCTGCGCCTTGAGAGAGCTGATCGCATAGGCATCCCTGTAGATCTCCGCTCCGCTGATCGCCTCGGCCTTCGCCTGGTAATCCTTCAGATCCTCGCGGAAATTCTTCCGGATCCTCGTGATGTCCGCGCCGCACCTCCTTAAGTAGGCCGCCGCCTCAAAGGTCCTGACCCCCGTCTGACTCGTAAACTCCTGGGTATCAATGACGATGCCGCCGTAGAGACAGTCCGCCTCGATCGGACGGACCTTGATCCCGTCTCCGATATACTGCATCATCTCCGCGATCATCTCCGAGGCCGAGGAGGCATAGGGCTCACAGTAGCTCAAGACCGCGCCCTGTATCGTCTCCGAGCTCTGCCTGTGGTGGTCAAAGACCACGATGGTTTTGCAAAGCTCCAGGAGCTCCGGCTCATCCAATATCGAGGGGCGGTCACAGTCGACGACCACCAGGACCGTATTGCCGTCCACCATCTCCTTCGCATCCTCTCCGGAGATGAACATGTCGTCCGGGTAGTCCTCATTGTTCAGAAAGCGCGCCTTTAAGGGAAGGATCGGAGGAGTCACCCGGTTCTGCACGATGCTCGCCCGCTTTCCGAGCTCGGCAGCCATGCGGAAGACGCCGACGGAGGCGCCGAGGCAGTCCATATCCCCGTTCGCATGCCCCATGATCAACAGGCGGTCCTTATTCTCCAAAAGCTCCTCAAAGGCCTGCGCCTTCACTCTCGCCTTCACCCTCGTGACCCGCTCCGTGCTCTTGGACTTCCCGCCGAAGTAGCTCAGGCTGTCCTGAGACTTCGCGATCGCCTGATCTCCTCCCCGGCCGAGCGCCATGTCGATGGAGACTCTCGCGTACTCATAGTTCTGCGCGTACTCCGCGGCCCCGTAGCCCACCCCGATGCTGAGCGTCACAGAGAGCTCATTTCCGATGCTGACCTGCCTCACCTCATCCAGGATCGAAAAGCGGTCGTCCAGCATCCGCTGCAAATACTCCCGCTTCATGACAAAGAAATATTTGTCCTTCTCAATCTTCTTGATCAGTCCGTTCACAGAGGAGATATAGCGGTTTATCTTCCGGTCCACAAGGGCTGTGAGCAGTGATCTCCTCACCTCCTCGATCTGATCCAGGACCTCCTCGTAGTTGTCGATATAGACAAGGCCGCAGACGATGCGTTCGTCGGAGAGCTCCTTTGCAAGGCGAAGCTCGTCCGTCTCATCCCGGAGGTAGACGGAGACCACCTCGCTCTCCCCGTCATAAAACGACGGCTGCTCCGTGCTCTCCCCCGATATCAGAGCGGCCCTTCGAAAGTCGATGCAGTATTTTCTCCCCTGAAAGGAGGAGTGGATCTCCAGCATCGCATCCTCCCGAAGAAGCATCTCCTCCGTGATATTCGGAAACATGCTGAGGAGATTTCCGGACAGGTTCTTCTCCTTCCGCGCGATCTCCGAAAAGGCGCTGTTCTTCCAGAGCACCGTCCCCCTGTCGTTCACAATCGCATAGGGAAAGGGCATCTCCCAGATGCGGCGAAGCTGCTCCTCCCCGGTGGAAAGGGAAAAATTCAAAAGGGCGGAGATCAGCCCGCTCCGCCTCGTAAAATAGAGCCGGAGTGCGATCAGAAGGTGGATGAGCCCCGCGATCAGAATCAAAAGGGCCGCAGCACGCGAAAAAAAACTCCCGATGAGGGCGAGGGGCAAAAAGAGCGCCGAAAGCCAGATCGGCCAGCGCAGATAAAGATCCATCAAGCTCGCTTGTTTTTTCCGCTTTTTCATGCTCCCTCTTCCCTTCCTGAATGCTCTTTTACAATTTAATTATTATAACCGCTAAAGCGGAAAATGGGAAGCGGGGCTCCCCTCCGGAATTCCCCGCGAAAAATCGCCCCGCCAAAGCAGAAAAGACCTCGCTTTTCCCTTCGGCTTCCCGCCGGACTGTGCTATACTAAGTGCATAAGTCCTCGTCAGGCGACAGAATGGACGCCATGCTTGCATGAGCGGACATTCTGGCATCTGACGGGACAACAGATATGAGCATGTAGGGCGATAGCCCGGAATGCGAATATCTGTCAGCGGTATGAAAGCTGCGCCAGCAGCGAAATACCGCGTAAGGACTTATGCACGGCGGATGGCCATGCCAACATGAGCGGACATCCTGGCATCTGACGGGACAACAGATATGAGCATGAAGGGCGATAGCCCGAAATGCGAATATCTGTCAGCGGTATGAAAGCTGCGCCAGCAGCGAAATACCGCGTAAGGACTTATGCACGGTGGATGGTTATGTCAGCATGAGCGGACATTCTGGCATCTGACGGGACAACAGATATGAGCATGTAGGGCGATAGCCCGGAATGCGAATATCTGTCAGCGGTATGAAAGCTGCGCCAGCAGCGAAATACCGCGTAAGGACTTATGCACGGTGGATGGTTATGTCAGCATGAGCGGACATTCTGGCATCTGACGGGACAACAGATATGAGCATGCAGGGATGCCGCCTTTTCTGCCCTTTGTCTGCCCGGCACAGGACGCTCTCACTCCGGCTGCCGCGGCCAGCG
>NZ_KI273128.1:106418-166642 GCF_000469565.1 Oribacterium sp. oral taxon 078 str. F0263
ACGCCGGGGCGGCAGACGGCCTGTGCGCGGACAGGCAAAGCCGCAGGGCGGCGGGAAGCAATATTGCGAACAAGAGTGTATTTCGACGGGGAAGGGGGAAAAATGCTGGGACTGAGGAAGGTGCAGGGCGGTTATGTATTTCTCGCTGCGGCGCGGACGGAGCAGCTCTATCTGAATCTCTACCGGGGAAAGCGGCGGGTTTCACGGCTTCCCTTCCCGCAGGAGGAGCGGATCGGCGATGTGTGGCGGCTCTTTCTTCCGGAACGGTATCGGACTCTCCTCTATTGCTTCGAGGCGGACGGGAGAGAGTTTTCCGATCCGGAGGGAAGAGACTTTCTCGGCGGAACGCGCTTTGGAGAGCTCCGGGGAGCCGGAGAGGTCCTGAAGAGCCCGTTTCGCGAAAACGCGGAGCTCTTTGAGGCGAAGGCCCTGCCGCTCCGCCCGGGAATTCCCTACCGGGACTGCATCATTTACCGCCTTCATGTCCGGGGCTTTACAAAGCACAGCTCCTCCGGCCTGCCCGCCGCAAAAAGAGGCAGCTTCTCCGGAATCATCGAGAAGCTCCCCTATCTCAGAGAGCTCGGCGTCAATGTCCTGGAGCTCATGCCCCCCTATGAGTTTCAGGAGCTGATGTTCGAGCGCTTCGAGCCTCTCTCCCCGAAGGCCCGGGAGCGCTGTCCGGACGGCCGGATCAATTACTGGGGCTTCACGGAGGATGCTCTCTACTATTCGCCCAAGCACTCTTTCACACAGAGCGGTCAGGACCCCTCCGAGAGCTTCCGCGCGCTTGTCCGGGCCGTACACGAACAGGGGATGGAGCTCGTTCTCGACTTTTACTTTAACTACGATGGCGGCCGGGAGCTCCCGGAACGGATCAGCGAGGTCCTCCGCTTCTGGAGAGTCCGCTATCAGATCGACGGCGCCCACATCATCGGCACAGCGCCGCTCGAGCTCCTTCGGAGAGATCCCTTCCTCTCGCGCTTTAAGCTCTGGGCAGAGCACTGGGAGGGGGCGCTTCCCAGGTCCTCCGACGGGGAGAAGTACCTGGCGGATTACAACGACGGCTTCCAGACGGAGATCCGCCGCGCTCTAAAGGGAGACGAGAGCATGGTGGGGAGCCTGATGGAACGGATCCGGAAGAATCCGTCGGACCGGGGGGAGATTCAGTATCTTTCGAATGTCACGGGTCTAAGCCTCATGGACTGCTTTTCCTATGACCGAAAGCACAATGAGGAGAACGGTGAGAGGGGAGCCGACGGCTGTGAACAGAATTACTCCTGGAACTGCGGAGAGGAGGGACCCAGCCGCAGAAAGAGCGTGCGCCTTCTCCGAAAAAAGATGTTTCGGAATGCCTGCCTGCTGCTCTTTCTCTCCCAGGGAACTCCGCTCATCCAGGCGGGCGATGAGTTCGGGGCGAGCAGGCGCGGAAACAATAATGCCTGGTGCCAGGATAATGAGCTGAACTGGCTGGACTGGAGGCTCCTGAAGAAAAACCGGGATCTCTATGAATTCATGAAATATCTGATCCACTTCCGAAGGGAGCATCCCGTCTTTCACCAAAAGGAGGAGCTCACGCTTCTCGACAGCCGGGGGCTGGGGATCCCGGATCTGAGCTTCCACGGGGAGAGCGCCTGGCAGCCGGACAGAGAGCCCTACCGGAGGCAGCTCGGCGTGATGTTCTCCGGGCTCTACGCGGAGGATGAGACCTTCCTGCTCCTTTGCAATTTCCACTGGGAGGAGCACCGTTTTCTCCTGCCGCATCCGCCCACGGGGACAAACTGGGCCACGGTGATCGACAGCTGCCAAGAGGAGCAAAACGGGATCTATCCGAAGGGGGAGCACCCCCTGCTTTCCGATGGAGAGAAGAGGCTTCTCCCCCGGAGCATCGTGCTCCTGCAGGCGGAGGGCTGCGGGGAGATCCCGAAAAAGCGAAGGCGGAGGAGCGGACAGCGGAGGAGGAAGAGCTCCGAAGCCGGACAGAGAGCAGTGCAGGAGAAACAGGAGGTCTTGCCATGACGGACAAATTATATGAGCTTATGAACTGGGCGGATGTGGAAGAGGTCTGCTATCTTGAATGCTCGAACCCAAAGCGGATCCTGGGCGCGAGGCTTCTCCCGGAGGGACTCCTGATCCAGGCCTTCTTCCCCACCGCAAAGGAGGTTTCCGTAATGCTCTCCGGGAAGGCCTGGCCGATGGAGAGGGCGGACGAGGCGGGCTTTTTTGCAGTGCTTCTGCCGGAGGAGAAGCGCTTCCGGGAAAAGCTTCCGGATTACCGCTTCCGCCTCATCTATGACAACGATACGGAGGAGACGCTCCAGGATCCCTACCGCTTCCCTTCGATCTACACGGAGGAGGATATCCGAAAGTTCGAAGCCGGAATCCACTACCGGATCTATGAAAAGATGGGGGCACATCCCATAAGCCTGCGCGGAACTTCCGGCGTCGTTTTCTCCGTCTGGGCCCCCGGGGCGCTCCGCGTCTCCGTGGTCGGGGACTTCAATCTCTGGGACGGACGCCGCAATATGATGCAGAAAATATCGGACAACGGCATCTTTGAGCTCTTTCTCCCCGGTCTTTCCGAGGGCACGATCTACAAATATGAAATTCTCCGCCACGGGCAGGAGCCCTTTCTGAAGACAGATCCCTACGGCTTTTCCTTCGAGCTCCGCCC
Source organism: Oribacterium sp. oral taxon 078 str. F0263 (assembly GCF_000469565.1). Lineage (NCBI taxonomy): Bacteria > Bacillati > Bacillota > Clostridia > Lachnospirales > Lachnospiraceae > Oribacterium > Oribacterium sp. oral taxon 078. The sequence goes on from NZ_KI273128.1 coordinate 109,090, forward strand.
GAATACGGCCTCCGTCGTCTCCGATCTCCGCCGCTTTCACTGGGGAGACAGGGCCTGGCAGGAAAGAAAGAAGAGGGGGGGACAGAAGACGCAGCCGATGTCTGTCTACGAGCTCCATCTGGGCTCCGTCTTTCGAAAAAAGCTCACGGTCAATGAGGACGGAAGCCCGGTTCCCGGCTCTGAATTTTACAATTACCGGGAGCTTGCGGAGAAGATCGCATCCTATGTGAAGGCCGAGGGCTATACCCATGTGGAGCTCATGCCGGTGATGGAACATCCCCTCGATCAGTCCTGGGGCTACCAGATCACCGGCTATTACGCACCGAGCTCCCGCTTCGGGAGTCCGGAGGATTTCCAGTACCTCGTCGACCGCCTTCACCAGGAGGGGATCGGCGTCATCCTGGACTGGGCGCCCGCGCATTTTCCGCGGGACAGCTGGGGGCTCGCCTCCTTTGACGGAGGGGCTCTCTATGAGGATCCGGACCCTGTGCGGGGAAGCCATCCGCACTGGGGATCCCTCATCTTCCACTACGCGCGGCACGAGGTCAGCAATTTTCTGATCGCGAATGCCTTCTTCTGGGCGGAGAAATATCACGCGGACGGCATCCGGATGGACGCGGTGGCCTCCATGCTCTACCTGGACTACGGGAGGCAGGGCGGAAACGCGCCGAGGAACATGTACGGCGGCAATGAGAATCTGGAGGCCGTCGAATTTCTGAAGCATCTGAACAGTCAGTTCCGGCTGGCCTTTCCGGGGACACTTTTGATCGCGGAGGAGTCCACCGCCTGGGAAAATGTCACCCTCCCGGTGGAGGAGGGGGGACTCGGCTTTGACTTAAAGTGGAACATGGGCTGGATGAATGACTTCCTCTCCTACATGCAGACGGATCCCTTCTTTCGGAAGCAAAACTACCGCTCCCTCACCTTCTCCATGCTCTACAACTATTCGGAGGATTTCCAGCTCGTGCTCTCGCACGACGAGGTGGTTCACGGGAAGGGAAGCCTCCTCCAGAAGATGCCGGGGGACAGCCTCGAGAAAAAGGCGCAGAACCTCCGCGCGGCCTACGGCTATTTCTTCAGCTATCCGGGAAAGAAGCTTCTCTTCATGGGGCAGGATTTCGGAGAGGTCGAGGAGTGGTCCGAGGAAAGAGAGCTGCCCTGGGAGATCCTGAAATACCCTCTGCACAAGGGCATCCATGAGCTCGTGCGGGACCTGAATCAGCTTCTCCGGGAAAAACCGGCCCTAAGCCAAAGGGATTACTCCCCGGAGGGCTTCGAGTGGATCAACTGCTCCTATCCGGAGCTCTCCCTGCTCTTTTTCCTCCGAAAGGCGGAGAAAGCGGAGGACAACCTCCTCATCGTCACAAACTTCGACACGATGGACCACGCGGGCTTTCGCGTGGGACTCCCCTTCCCCTGCACGCTCCGATCGATCCTCTCCTCGGAGGACAGGAAATACGGGGGAAGCGGCGCTGTCCGAAAGATCCTGCACCACTCGGAGCCCATCGAGTGGGACGAGAGAGCGGAGAGCGCGGCGATCCGGATCCCGCCTCTCTCCACGACCATCTATCAGCTCACGCCCCTGAGTAAGGAAGAGCTGGAGCTCCGCTCCGCCCGCGGAAGAAAAGAGGAAAGAGCGAAGAAAACGGCGAAGAAGGGGAAGCGGGGAAGCAGCAATAGAAGCAGCAGTATAAAGGGAAAGAAAGTAAATAAGGGAAAGGAAGCGGAAAAAAGCCAAGGCGAGAAGCGGCATCCGGGCGAAGAAAGCGCGGAGAGGGAAAGTCAAAAGGCAGCAGGAAAAAAGCCGCTTCAGGAGGAAAAATCATGAGACAGGCCGGGATATTGCTCCCCATCTTCTCCCTTCCGGGGAGATACGGGATCGGAACATTCGGAAGGGAAGCCCTGAAATTCGTCGATCTGCTGGCAGAGAGCGGGAACCGCTTCTGGCAGCTCCTTCCCATGGGGCCGACCGGCTTCGGGGATTCTCCCTACCAATCCTTCTCCGCCTTTGCGGGAAATCCCTATTTTATCGATCTTGAGACGCTGATCTCCCGGGGGCTTCTCACGGAAGAGGAGCTCTCCGCGGAGGACTTCGGCAGTGAGCCGGAGAGAGTGGATTACGGAAAGCTCTATCTTGCAAAGGACCATGCCCTGAGAACAGCCTACCGGCACTTCCTCGAAAAGGAGGGGAAGGAAAAAAGCGAGGCTCTCCTCCAGGGCCTTCGGAAGGAGACGCTGGACTACTGCGAGTTCATGGCGATCAAGAAAGTGCAGGACGGAAAGAGCTGGACACTCTGGGAGAAGGAGCTCCGGGAGAGGGAGGATTCCGCGATGGAGAGAGCCCGCAGGGAGCTCCTCCCGGAGATCTCCTACCAGGCCTTTGTGCAGAGGATTTTCGAGGAGCAGTGGCGGGAGCTGAAGCAGTATGCCGGACTCCGCGGGATCCAGATGATCGGGGATATCCCGATTTACTGCGCGATGGACAGCGCGGATGTCTGGGCGAGGCGGGAGCTCTTCCAGTTCTCAGACGGAGGCGATCCGGAGAGTGTCGCGGGAGTACCGCCGGATTCCTTCTCCGCCACCGGCCAGCTCTGGGGGAATCCTCTCTACCGCTGGGAAAAGCATGAGGAGAGCCGCTTCGAATGGTGGCTCTCCCGCATGGACTACTGTCTCTCCCTCTACGATGTCCTGAGGGTCGATCATTTCCGGGGCTTTGAAGCCTACTACTCCGTCCCCTTTGGCGCAAAAACAGCGGAGCAGGGAGAGTGGCTCCCCGGTCCCGGGATGGCGCTCTTTGACGCGATGTACCGCCACTTCGGAAAAAGAGAGCTCCCGATCATCGCAGAGGATCTCGGCGTCATCACGGATGAGGTCCGAAGCCTCATGAAGGAGACCGGCTTCCCCGGCATGAAGGTCCTGCAGTTTGCCTTCGGCTCCGACGCGGATAATTGCTATCTCCCGCACAACTTCGAGACGAGAAACTGCATCTGCTACACCGGGACCCATGACAATGACACGCTCTCCCACTGGTTTGAGACTCTTCCGGACGGAGTCCGGGGCTATATCTTCCAGTACTGCTCCCGCTCGGAAGCGGAGCGGGATCTCATGCCGGAGCTCCTCATAAAGCTTGCCATGTCCTCCATTGCGGATACCGTGGTTATCCCCGCGGCGGACTACCTGAATCTCTCCGGGGAGGCCCGGATCAACGAGCCCGGAACGACCGGGGGAAACTGGGTCTGGAGGATGCCGGAGAATGCCTTCTCCGAGGAAAAAAAACTTTCCATCGCGAGGATCCTCGGAACCTACGGCCGCTACCGCCAGGCCGGGGCGAAGCCGGAAGTAAAGGAGGAAGCAAAGTCGGAATCGGAAGAGGAAGAGCTTAAGAATAGTGCCGATCCCCAAAAATAGCGCTTCCGATCCGGACGAGGGTCGCCCCCTCCTCGATCGCGACTTCGAAGTCCCCGCTCATCCCCATGGAGAGCTGATCCATGGAGAGGGCGGGGATTTCCCGGTTCATGGATTCGAGAAGCTCCCGGAGAGAGCGAAAGATCGGACGGCTCTCCTCCGCCTCCGAGGCAATGGGGGCGACCGTCATAAGGCCCCGGATGCAAAGGTGGGGAAGCTTTACGGCCTCGGAGAGAAAGCCGGGAAGCTCCTCCGGCAGCACTCCTCCCTTGGACTCCTCTCTCCCCACATTGACCTCACAAAGGACATCCATCGAAATCCCATGCTTTTTACACTCCTTCTCGATCTCCTGCGCGAGTCCCAGACTGTCGACGGAGTGGATCATCTCCACCATGCCGGGGAGATACTTCACCTTATTTTTCTGAAGCACTCCGATCATATGCCAGTGGAGCTTCTCCGGGATCTCCGCTGTCTTTTGCCGAAGCTCCTGCACCCTGTTCTCCCCAAAGCATGAGATTCCAAGGCGCATCGCCTCCCGGATATCGGAAACCGGCTTCGTCTTTGAGACCGCGATGAGCTCTACGCTCTCCCGTTTCCTCCCCGCCCTTTCACAGGCCGCAGAGATTCTCTCGGAAATCCTCTCGAGATTTTCAGAAATATTGCTCATATCTCCTTCCTTTCTCCCCCTCTTAATTCTCCCCTCTCTCCATCGCGAGGAGCCTCTTCTTTCGCCAGATCCCTCCGGCGTAACCTCTCAGGCTGCCGTCTTCCGCGATCACGCGGTGACAGGGGATGAGAAGCGAGATCGCATTGTGGGAGACCGCGCCTCCGACCGCCCGAGAAAGGGCTCTCCCTCCGCTCCTTCCCGCGATGCGCTCCGCGATCTCCCCGTAGCTCATGGTCTCTCCGTAGGGAATTTCCAGCATGATCCTCCAGACCGCTCTCCTGAATTCCGTCGTCTTCATGGAAAGAGGCGGCGTAAAATCCGGTGCCCTCCCGCTAAAATAAAGCCTGAGCCAGCGCTCGGCCTCCTCGAATACGGGAAGCATCCTCTCCTCGTGCTCCTCATCCAGAGTATCTCCAAAATATTTCTGTCCGTCAAACCATAGCCCGTTCAGCGCCCTGCCGTCACTCGCGATCGTGATGCCTCCGAGCGGAGAATCGTAATGATAGCTGTATTCCATGCGATAAGGCCTCCCGCCGCTCGATTCTGTCTCGATTATATCGCATATTTCCAGAAAGGAAAGCTCCCTCCTCATTCCCAGAGCGTGTGCTGCGCTCTGAGACTGCACTCGGCCGCTGTCCCGTCCTCATGGAAGCGAAGCTCTATCGTATATCTTTTCCAGAGCATGTACGGCTCAGTCTGTAACTGCAATTTGCAGTTCCCCTCCCATTTGTCTTCCCGGTAATTCGCGGGGGAGAGCGAGAAAATGTCAGAAAGCGGCCTCTCTCTTATCTCCTCCCATCGAAGATCGGAGAGCTCCCTCCCGCAGACTGTGATCTCCGAGAAACGGGGCTTCTCCGATGAAATGCGGTAAAAGCTAATGACGCAGTCCTTTAATTTCGCGCTCTTTCCCCAGGGCGGCGTCAGGCAAACTGTCCCATAGGAATTCCCGCCGCATCGAAGCTCCGCCAACTCTCCGTCATAATAAAAATGGCGGTCCTCCGGCTTTCGGATCTCATCCTCCGCTCCTCTCTCCCCGCTCTCCTCGTTCTCCTCGCTCTCCTCCCTCTCCTCATAAAAGCGAAAGCCCGCTCGGAGAAGCTCTGACGCCCTCGTGCTCCCGATTACGATCCGGCTTTTTTCGATCCGAAACTCAGGTGCTCTCTCCGGAACTCCGCTGAGCATCAGGGACAGAAAAAGAAAAAATCCGCTCATAAAGATCATGCCGAAAACCGCGTTTCCGGACGCATAATTCCGAAGCGTTCTCCCCGCCTTTTTCCCAAAGCAAAGCACGATCTCTATCCCGATTTTTACGGCGGTCCAGAGCATCCTGACACTGAGAATCAGAAAGAATTCCGCCTTCAGGCAAGAATACAGCGCCGCGTTCGCATTGAGCCCCTTATATAAACGCATATAAAGAAAAAAGAGAAGATTGGCCGCAGCCAGTCCCAGAAGAAAGAGGTTCAGCTCTCTGAGCGCCGAATGATCCGTGATATCCTCATAGAAATCGCCTCCCCTTCCGATGATCGCGTGCCCGATCCGATACATCCATCCGGGGACCTCTCTCCCTTTCCGAACCGCATTTTGCAGGATCCAGTATAGATATATGCTAAAGCAAAGGGAGCATACTGTGATGAGGCAAAATCCCGCCGCTCCGATAAAATACTTCATCCTCCCGACCCCTTCCTTCCTCAGCGGACTCTATAGGTCCCTGCGATAAACATCTATTCTGATATTTTGTTTCTATATATTCCCCATATTTCTTGATCTTTGTCCTCTTTCACGCTATCCTGAGCTCAGGATTAAGGAATCTCCCATTCCTGATTCTCATAGGAGCGGCCTTCCAACACCTTGCTTTGCCTGTTTGCCATAAAGCCAGGGGCCGCTTTTTTGCTGTTTACTATATCATCATTTTAATGGATCCGACAGCCGAAAAGCCTCCTTTTGGCCCCTGCAGATTTTCCCCCCAGGACTTCCGCCCGAGCTCGGTCAGGAGCTTATCCCTTCAGACACGCTTTTGGGCGGGGATTTTTCTCCTCAGGCTCTCCAGACGGTTCAGGGCCTCCAGAAGAGTCTCGTCCCTTTTCGCAAAGTGGAAGCGGATGAACTGCTTCACCGGCTCCCGGAAGAAGCTGGAGCCGGGCACTGCCCCGACTCCCACCAGCCGGGCGAGATCCTCGCAGAATTTCAAATCACTGTCATAGCCGAATTCGGAGATATCCAGCAAGACATAGTACGCTCCTTCCGGATCATTATGAATAATATGCAGCTCATCCAGGCCCTTGAGGAAGAGCTCCTTCTTGTGGGTATACCGGGCCAGCAGCCCATCATAGTAGTCCTGATTGAATTTCAATCCCGGAATCACGGCCTCCTGCAGGGGAGCCGCTGCACCGACCGTCAGAAAATCATGTACCTTTTTTGCGCGTTCAATGATCCTTGGCGGGGCAATGATGTAGCCCAGCCGCCAGCCGGTAACAGAGTAAGTCTTGGAGAGGGACGAGCAGGAGATCGTGCGCTCCCACATGTCGGGAAGCGCGGCAAAATAGCAATGCCTATGGGGCGCATAGACGATGTGCTCATAGACCTCGTCCGTGATGACATAGAGATCGTACTTCGCGGCCAGCTCCGCGATAATCTCCAGTTCCCCGCGGCGGAAGACCTTGCCGCAGGGATTGGAGGGATTGCAGAGCACCAGCGCCTTTGGGTGACAGCGGAAGGCCTCCTCCAGCACATTGGGGTCAAAATGAAAATCCGGCGGCGTCAGCGGCACATAAATGGGTTCCGCTCCGGAGAGGATGCTGTCGGCAGCGTAGTTTTCGTAGAACGGGGAGAAGATAACGACCTTGTCCCCGGGGTTTACGATAGTCATCATGGCAGCCATCATGGCCTCCGTGCTTCCGCAGGTCGTGACAATCTCGCTGTTTGGATCGATGCTGCGGCCCATAAAGCGGGACTGCTTGGCAGCCAGCGCTTCCCGGAAATCCTGTGCTCCCCAGGTGATGGAATACTGGTGATAATCCTCGTAGGCCACCTGCGCCAGACGATCGAGGATCTCCTTTGGCGGTTCAAAATCCGGAAAGCCCTGAGACAGATTGACAGCGCCATATTGAAGGGAAATGCGCGTCATCCTGCGGATAACGGAATCCGTAAAGCCGGCAGTGCGATCGGAAAGACTCTGCATGATCTTTTCCTCCTTTAATAAAGATAAGATTTTTCGCTAAGTGCCGCCGGTAATCGAGAGAAATACCGGCGGCAGCATGGGGGTAAAACCGTTTACTTTGCCAAAAGATTCTGATCCCAGCCGGCTTTGATGAAATATCCGCCGTAAGTATCCTTGAATACCTTTTCCGTCTCGGGAGACTGGAAGGCCTTCACAACCTTTTCGTAGACAGCCGCCTTGTCCGGGTCCTCCAGATCCGCAGTGCGGGCGGCGATCAGGTTCCAATACTCCTCCACATCCAAAACGCTGTCCTTATAGATCGCTTCGTCGCTTTTCAGCCCAAAGTCCAGCGCATAGTTTCCGTTGACCACGGCGGCAGTCACATCGGACAGAGCGGAGGGGATTACATTGGCCTTCAGCTCCTCGATCTTGATGCCGACATGATACTTTACGATATTATCTATCGTGGGATTAAACGCTGCATTGGGATCCAGCTCAATCAGCCCCGCCGCCTCCAGCACCTTCAGCGCACGGCCGCCATTTGTCAGGTCGTCCGGGATCGCCACGGTATCTCCGTCCTTCAGCTCCTTCACGGAGGAGAGCTTCCGAGAATACAGATTCAGCGGAATGATAAAGGTGTTTCCGATATTCTGGATCTTATAGCCATGGCTGTCGATCTCGTTCTGAAGATAGATGCGGTGCTGGAAGGAGTTCAGATCGATCTCCCCGTTTGCCAGGGCATTATTTGGTGTCACATAGTCGGAGAACTGCACCAGCTCGAGATCAATTCCCTCATCCTTCAGTGCCTCTTTTGCGGGCTTCCAAAGGTCCTCATAGATGCTTCCGACGACGCCAAGCTTTACTGTGACCTTTGCGGCGGATTCCGTCTTCTGTCCGCTTTCCGAAGGCGAATCCTCCTTCGATGCATGGCTCTTGGAGCCGCAGGCGCTAAGTGCCAGTGCCAAAAGCGCGGCAGACAGTAAAACAGCGATAATCTTATTCCTTTTCATTCTGATTCCCTCCGGATAATTTTACAAAGTCAAAGCCAGTCTGTAGTTTTCGCTCATGGTTTTGCAGGATGCGCTGAATTTTTCCTCTTCCTCAGGACTGAGCTTTAACTCGATGATATCAGCGATTCCATCCTGATTTAATACTGCGGGGACGCTGGCATACACATCCTGCTGTCCGTACTGCCCTTCTAAGAGAACGGATACGGGAAGGATTCGATTTTCGTCATGAAAAATGGCTCGAACCACCTCTGCAATGGATGCGGCGATGCCGAATTCTGTGGAGCCCTTGCCCCCGAGGATCTTCCAGCCGCCCGCTTTTCCTTCCCCTGCGATGGCATCCAGATCGAGCATGCCATAGCTGTCCGGCCTTTCCTTTTGAAGCTGAGCCAGGGCCTTCCCGCCAAGTGTAACGGCGGACCACGCGACCATTTGGCTCTCTCCGTGTTCTCCCAGCGCGTAGGCATGGATGGATTTCTGATCCACACCGGTCGCCTCGGCCAATGCCCGGCAGAGGCGGGCGGAATCCAGCGTCGTGCCGGTAGACAGGATGCGCCTGGGAGGCCAATTCAGCTGATGCTGGATATAATGGGTGATGACATCGGCAGGATTTGAAATATTGATTATGATTCCGGCAAAGCCGGACATTCGTATCGACTCCGTGACCTCCTTCATAATGACGATCGTCTGCCGAAGCGTGTCCATCCTGGTCTGCCCCTTGCTGATATCCGGCAGGGGTCCGGCAGCTGTGATCAAAAGCTGGGCATCCGCAATCTCCGTGTAATCTCCTGCATGCACCTTCGCTCTGCTCGGAAGATACTTTAGCGCGTCAGAGAGATCCAGGGCCTGCGCGGCGGCCTTCTTCTCATCGATGTCAATGTAGACGATCTCCTCGGCCAGGCCCTGTGAAATCAGGGAATAGCCGGCGTGCGAACCGACGTGTCCCGCTCCGATAATACCGATTTTTCTCTTTTGCAAATTCATTTTTTCCTCCTTAATGCCTGCTCTTTCTCCTTAATGCCTGCTCCTTCTGACAATATGAGCGCCGATGCATTCCATCATACAGACGAGGATGAGCAGAACGATCACGGTCACATTGGTCACATCCGACATATTTCTGTCATGCCCGTAGCGGACGGCGAAATCACCGAGGCCGCCTGCACCGACCACACCGGCCATAGCGGTCAGGTTCAGAAGACTGATGGCTGTGATCGTGGTGCTCCGTGCGATAGCCGCTATGCTTTCCCTCAGGTAGACACGAAAGATGATTTCTGCGGGGCTGGAGCCCATGGAGAGCGCCGCCTCAATGAGCCCGGGATCCAACTCGGCCAAAGCAGTCTGCACCTGCCGGGTGAAAAAGGGGACACAGCCGAACACCAGTGGGACAATGGCCCCGCGCACATAAATCGCCGTCCCCATGATGACACGGGACAGCGGCATGACCCATGTCAAAAGGATAATAAAGGGGATGGAGCGGAACAGGCTGACCAGCTTGTCCAGGATCTGATAGACGATTTTATTTTCCAAAATGCCGTCCGGCTTCGTGACCGTGAGCAGCACGCCAAGGATCAGACCGAGGACAAAGGAGATGGCGCCTGACCAGATGAGCATCAAAAGAGTGTCACCTATTGCGGCATAAAAGTCCGGCAGCTTCGCCATGACATTGGGAATCCAGTTATTCAGAAATTCTTGCATCCTTGATCACCTCCAGGCCTACCTTCTTCTCAATGAGATATTTCATCGCTTCTTCCATCCGTTCCCGCTCTCCGCTGATGATCGCCACCGTTCCGCCAATGGGTGCGTCCTCTACGATGCTGATATCCGCAAAGATGATATTCAGGGAAAGGCCAAACTTCTGTGATACCGTGGAGATCAGCGGCTCGGAAACATTTCTCTGTAAATAGGAGAGCCGAACGATCAGCTCCCCCGGCTGAAGCTGAACCACCGGGGAATTTTCAGAAAGCAGCTCTTCAATCTTCCGAAGATTCGAAGTTGTCTGGATGAAGTTTTTCGTGATCTCCTGCTCGGGCTTGGAAAATACATGGAATACCTCGCCCTGCTCCACCACACGCCCGTGCTCCATGACAGCGACGCGGTGACAGATTTCCCTGACCACTGCCATCTCATGTGTGATAATCACAATCGTAATGCCGAGTTTTTCATTCAGATGCTTCAAAAGCCGAAGAATAGACTTTGTGGTCTGAGGATCCAATGCGGAGGTGGCCTCATCGCAGAGCAGCACATTCGGCTCATTGGCCAATGCTCTCGCAATCGCCACGCGCTGCTTCTGTCCGCCGGAGAGCTGAGAGGGATAGGCATTCGCCTTATCCTTAATGCCCACAAGCTCCAGCAAATCCATCACCCTGTCCTCTGTCTCTTTTTTGCCAAGCCCGCTTCCCCGCAGCGGATAGGCCACATTTCCCGCGACTGTGCGGGACGGCATCAGATTAAAATGCTGGAAGATCATTCCGATCTTCTTTCGTGTCCTCCGAAGTTCACGCGCGCTTAAGGCCGTGAGCTCTTTCCCGTCCACTGTGACCGTGCCTCTTGTGGGCCGCTCCAGAAGATTGATGCATCGAAGCAGTGTAGATTTTCCCGCTCCGGAAAAGCCGATAATCCCGAAAATCTCCGCTTTATCGATGGACAATGAAACATCGCGCAGCGCGTGAACCTGCTGCTGATCTTTCCCGAAATCCTTGGAAATATGCGTCAACTCAATCAAATCCATTCTCCCTTCAACGAAAAAAGCGGGGAGCCCAAAGGCTCCCCGCTTCAAATGCATCCCTCAACTCCGCTTATCCTTGCTTAGCAGAGACACATTCGAGTCCGGATCTTCCGGAAAGGCAGCAAATGAGCACACGAAACTGTGGGCATCGGCATCAGCATAGCCATGTCCATATCCATGCAGCTCATCATTCGAGAATTACAATAAAACATGCTCATGCCCCTTTCCTTTAAAATCCTGTATTTCCTGTATTGTGGCTTAGATGGTACTGCTTGTTCCCCGCAATGTCAATCAGAACTTCATCCATTTTGCAAAGTCCGTCGTCTTCTCTAAAGCACAATCGCTTCGCAATTGGAAATTCATCGCTTTGCCCTGCTTCCTCCACGGCCGCTTACCACCATGTATCTACATCCGGATTCGGTCCACTGGATGATCTATCGCCATTTGTCAAGTGATTACAGCAAACATCATATTCGGTTTTACAATCCGTTTTACAGTCCGCTTACAGTTCACACGCGGACTGTAAATCCGATTATCAATCCTCTTTGTCTTCCCATTGCTCTAATACAGCTTCTACTTGTGCAATCAGTTTTTCCTTCTCCGGGATCACATAGGTATAAGTCGATGCAAATATATTGTTGGAAAGACCGCCCAAAGCATATTCCGCACTTACATTATCCTTATCCGTGCAAAGGATGATGCCGATCGGCGGATTGTCGCCCGGTTCATTTACTTCTGCAGCATAATAGTTCAGATACATATTGAGCTGGCCGACAGCCTCAGGCATGAGCTTCACCGTCTTCAATTCAATCAGTACATAAGCATGAAGTTCCTTGTTGTAGAAGACCATATCCACGTAATAATGGGTATTGTTCAGAGTCACACGCTGCTGTGTTCCTACAAACATAAAGCCTCTGCCAAGCTCCAGCATAAAATCTTCAATCTGCCTGACCAGTGCTTTTTCCAGCTCACTTTCCAATACCGGTTTATTCTCCGGAATGCCAAGAAACTCGAATACATAAGGATCTTTTACGATATCCTCCGGAGCTGCAAGTTCCTGGCCTTTGGTTGCCAGTTCATATACCTTTTCCTTATTGGCTTTGCCGTCAGACAATAGTAGCCTTTCGAATAGAGAGGTGGATATCTGGCGTTTCATTTCTCTGACAGACCATCCAGAGCGTTCACATTCTTTTTCGTAAAAACTACGGCGATCAGGATCGGAAATGATCAGAAGCTCACAATAATGGGACCAGCTCAATTTGCCAGACAATGTCTGGTAATTCGGATAGGAAATATAGAAAGCTCTCATATTTTGAAGATTTGACCTTGAAAAACCTTTCCCAAATTCCTTGGTCAAGACCTTTGATAATTGCTTCAGCGTCTGCTTCCCATATTCCGCTCGTTCCTTGCTGTCCTGCTCATGTTCAACAATAACACGGCCAATATTCCAGTAAGCCAGTAATTGTTCATTATTGACCTGCTGAGCAACATTGCATCGTGCATTGTTCATGATATCCCTGATCTGAACGATCATATCCTGGGGAACCATTAATTCGTTACTCATGACAAATCCTCTTTTCGAAAATGCCGGACACTGTCTGGCAAATCTTATTTGCCATCTTCCGGAGTATCCTCCGTCAGTTCGATCACGTCTGTGATTTCACATTGCAATGCATCACAGATTTTGGCCAGCGTCTCCATGCTGATTCCTTTATTCTTTCTCATATTGGCGATCATATTGGTAGTCAGCCCCGCTGCTATACGAAGATCTTCTTTTCTCATGTTCTTATTCAGAAGTGTGTGCCATAGTGGCATATAACTGATGTGCCTCATAATAGTAATCTCCGTTCCTTACGAGAACGGTACGCGCTTTCCGGAAAGGAGTTCCGCTTTAAGGGCATCCAGCTTCCTGTTCAGAGCCTTACCATCATCGGAAAACTTGTCCGGATTGAAATACAGGTGGAGATACATGCGGCACTCTTCCTGGATCGTATCGCCTTTGTTTCGAAATGAAAGGGTGATTATATATGTTGGCAGTTCAAGGCTATTATGACGGGGCAGTAATCGAACCCCTGGAAAAAATTACTGCAAAGCCTAATCAGCGTGTCATCATAACAATACTGGACGAATTTGTGGAGCCGGTCAAGGTCGTTTATAAAAAAGGAATGCGCGGTGTTCTCGCACAGTACGCTGATCCGGAATTAAGAGAAAAGGAAAACGGCGCATGGGAGCGTGCTGTGGCGAGAAAATAGGGTAATTCGAGATAGCGACATTTGATAAAAAGTTGATAAAATTATTTGAATCGTGAATCAGATGGAAAGGGTTAGAGCCAACAGCGCAGGCTCTAACCCTTTTTTCTACGTTATTTTTGTATTAGCACTCAGATATCAGTCCCGTCAGCGACGCGGGTCCTTCCTCAAGATTTTTTCTTCCGGTAGTAGGTATTGTCCATCGGAAGCTTCGTCCGGAAGACCCCGTCCAGCGCATAGTAGGCTCCGGCGATTGCGGGCGCGATGGGGATCGAGGAGATCTCTCCAACTCCCTTTGCGCCGTAGGCAAAGGGAAGCTGCGTCTCTCTCTCCACATAGGTCGCATGGATATCCGGGATCTGATTCGCCCGGAGCAGTCCCAGGGTCCCGAGCTTTGCCGCGGGGATGCAGTCCTTCAGAGGAAAGTCCTCCGTCAGGGCATAGCCCATGCCCATCAGGACGCCGCCCTCGATCTGCCCCTGGATGGAGACCGGATTCACGACCTTTCCGGCATCGTGCGCCGCGTAGACATCGGTGACTTTCCCCTCCGGGTCGAGGATCACCACATTGGTCGCGTAGGCATAGGCCACATGGCTCTTCGGGAATTCCTTCTCCGCCCCGAGCTTGTCGGTCGGATCAAAGAACTCATAGAAAAACTCTTTTCCCTCGAGCTCCGAGATCCTTCCCCCGTGCAGTTCCAGCTCCTTTCGGAAGAGCTTCGCGACCTCCTTCACCGCCTCCCCGGTGATCAGAGTCTGCCGGGAGCCGGAGGTCGTCCCGGAATCCGGGGCAAATTCCGTGCTGCCGGAGCCGATCCTGAGCTTCTCGAGGGGAAGTCCCGTCCCGCTGCTCAGCATCTGGAGGAAGACAGTCCGGCAGCCCTGACCGATATCGGAGGCCGCCGTGTAGAGCACGGGGAGACCGTTCTCCACGACCAGCCTGGCTCTTCCCTTGTCGGGAAGCCCGACGCCGACTCCGGCGTTCTTCATCGCGCAGGCGATGCCCGCATGACCCCGGTTGCTCTCATAGACCTCCTTCACCGCGAGGAGGGATTCCTTCAGGGCGGTGGACTCATCCGCGATCTGCCCATTTGGAAGGACCTTCCCCGGCTCGATCGCATTCCGGAAGCGGATCTCCCAGGGGCTGATGCCGACCTTCTCCGCGAGCTTATTAATAATCATCTCAAGGGCAAATTCGCTCTGGCATACGCCGAAGCCCCGGAAGGCCCCCGCGGGGGGATTGTTGGTGTAATAGCCAAAGCCCCGGATGTCCGTATTCTGATAGCAGTAGGGTCCCACAGAATGCGTACAGGCCCTCTCCAGCACCGGCCCGCAGAGAGAGGCGTAGGCTCCGGTATCGAAGTAGATCTCACAGTCCAGGCCGGTAAAGATGCCGTTTTCGTCACAGCCGAGGGTAAAGGTCCCCTCCATCGCGTGGCGCTTCGGATGGAAATTGATGGACTCCTGCCGGGAAAACTTCACCTTGACCGGGCGGCCCGTCTTTAAGGCGAGCAGCACGGAGGTGTGCTGAACCGTCACATCCTCCTTTCCGCCAAAGCCGCCTCCGACCAGCTTGTTCTCAACGACGATCCTATCCGGGTCCCACTCCAGCATGTAGGCGATTTCCTTCCTGGTATCGTAAACCCCCTGATCGCTCGTCAGAACCTTCACCCCGTCCTTATAGGGGAAGGCAAGACCGCACTCCGGCTCCATGAAGGCGTGCTCCGTGAACGGCGTCGTGAAGCTCTCCGTGATCTTATACTTCGATTCCGCAAGCGCCTTCTTCGCATCTCCCCTTGTGACATGCCTCTTCTGGCAGAGGTTTCCGTTTTCGTGGATTCTGGGCGCGCCCTCCGCCATGGCCTCATGAATATTATGGACCAGCGGAAGGACCTCATACTCCACCTTCACGAGCTTCTTCGCCTCCTCCAGGATCAGCGGGGACTCCGCGGCGATCAGGCAGAGCGCATCGCCGATACACCTTGTGATATCGCCCTCCGCGATCATGACATCCCAGTCCTGCTGGATATGGCCGACCTTGTTTCTCGGGACATCCTCCGCCTTCAGGATGCAGACTACGCCGGGCAGAGCCCTTGCCCCTTCGGTGTCGATCTTTACGATGCGGGCTCTCGGGTACTCCGTCCGCACAGCTCCTCCGTAGAGCATGCCCGGCATGACGACATCGTCCACGTATTCCCCTTCTCCCAGCACCTTCTCTCTGACATCCACGCGGAAGGCGGAGTCCCCGACCGCATAGCCTCTCTCCCCCTCCTCGACCGCCTCGTCGATCTCGAGCTCTCCTCGGAGGATCCGGGCCGCGAGATCGATCCCCTCGATAATCTTCTTATAGCCGGTACAGCGGCAGATATTGCCCCGGATCGCCTTCTTGATCTCCTCCTCCGTCGGAGCGGGATTTTGGTCGATCAGAGCCTTCGCAGACATCACCATGCCGGGGATGCAGAAGCCGCACTGCACCGCCCCGGCCCTTCCGAAGGCATAGACGAAGGCCTCCTTCTCCCGGAGACTGAGCCCCTCCGTCGTGATGATATTCTTTCCCGCGGCCTTCTTCGTGCTCATGATGCAGGAGCGCACGGCCTTCCCATCGATAATGATGGTGCAGGTTCCGCAGGCGCCCTCGCTGCAGCCGTCCTTCACCGAGGTGAGCCTGAGCTCATCTCTGAGATAGCGAAGCAGCGGCTGCTCTGTCCTGCATTCTCTCTCCTCCCCGTTCACCGTAAAGCGAAAAATCTCCTCCATCTTTCCTCCCTGATACTCTCTATCCCGGTTCTCCCTGCCCCATGCAGGAATCCGCGGCACAGTACAAATACGGCCACAGTCACAGCGGGCTGATGGGCATTGTGACAAATCCCCATCGCATTGCCGGAAGCTCAGTCCGCGGCCCCGCGAAGATGCTCCTCCACCGACCGCGCGACAGCGTCCAGAATCTTCTCGTAGCCGGTGCAGCGGCAGAGGTGCCCGGAGATCAGCTTCCGAAGCTCCTCCCTCGTGTAGCGCTTCCCGGTCCCGACGATCTCCACCGCGCTCATGATAATGCCCGGCGTGCAGAAGCCGCACTGCACCGCCGCCTCCTCGATGAAGGCCTTCTGGATCGGAGAGAGATCACCCTCCCTGCTCTTCAGACCCTCCACCGTCATGACGGACTTTCCGTCCGCCCACATCGCGAGGTAGATGCAGCTGTCGATGGCCTCTCCGTCCACAAGCACGGTGCAGGCCCCGCACTCCCCGACCTCGCATCCCTTCTTCACGGAGCTTAGGTCCAGGCGATTTCTCAGAGTATCGAGGAGGGATTCCCGCTCATCGACCGCGATCTCTCTCTCCCGGCCGTTCACTGTGACATGAATGATCTTAAGCATGGATTTCACCTCCTGACAGCTTCACGGCCTCTGACAGCGCGCGCTTTGCGAGCTCCGAAATCAACTGCATGCGAAACTCCCTGGAGGCTCTCCAGGAGCTCCGCGGATTCACCTCCGTAAGAGCTGTCTCTGAGAAATCGGAAAGAAGCCCGGGGTCCGAGAGGCTCCGATTCTTAAGCTTCTCCTCCGCCTTCCTGCAGCGGATCGGCGTGGGCGCCGCGACGCCGTAGGCAAGGCGCGCCTCTTCGATCCTGCTTCTGTCCCCATTCAGCTTCACGCGGACCGCACAGCCGAGTGTGGCGATCTCCATCGCCCGGCGCTTTCCGTACTTGATATACTTTCCCGTCCAGCCCTCATAGTCCTCTTTTCGGATCAAAAAGCCGGTGCAGACCTCCTCCCGTCTTCGGACCGTTCGGCCCGGTCCGGTATAAAAGTCATGGATCGAGATCCTCCTCTCCCCCTCCGGCCCCGTGAGCAAAAGCTCTGTATTGAGGGAGACCGCGCTCGCCGCGGAGTCCGCGGAGGTCGCGCCGTTGCATAGATTCCCCCCCATGGTACCCATGTTCCGGATCTGCGGGCCGCCGACCATATCCACGGCCTCTCCCAGCATCGGAAGATGCTCCATGATCAGAGGATCATTCGTAATATGGGTAAAGCTCGTGCCGGCTCCGATCCAGATCGATTCGTCCGGAAGCAGCTTCACCCCCTTGATCTCCGGGATATTTTTCACAGATACGAGGGCTCTTCCCGCATCCTTTCCCGCCCTTACACGGATCAGGACATCCGTTCCTCCGTTAATCAGCTCGGCATTTTCATCCTCCGAGAGCGCCCTGACAGCATCGTCTACACTGCGTGCCTCATAAAAGCCTGCGATATCAAACATCTCCTGAACTCCTTCTATCTATCCTCTGCCAGCCCCATCCAGAGAGGGAAGCGCGGTCATGTCCTAAAGCGTCTACAGAAGCCCTCCCTCCTGGAAAGCCTCAATCAGTCTCTGACTGGTCATCGGGGCGACCTTCATGCCGATGCCCGTGGCCTGCAAAACGGCGTTTCGGATCGCCGGAGCCGCGGCGATCGTCGGCGGCTCTCCCAGGGATTTGTTGCCGTAGGGGCCCGTGGGATCCTCAAGCTCCACGAAGTCGATCCTCATATCCGGCACGTCCATCGCGGTCGGGATCTTGAAGTCCAGCAGGTTGTCATTCAGGACACGGCCCGTCTTCTCATCCACAAGGAGATCCTCCGAGAGCGCATATCCTATGCTCTGCGCGATTCCTCCGTGCACCTGGCCCTCCGCGGTCTTCCGATTGATGATGATGCCGGAGTCATGGAGCTCCACGAGATCCAGAATCTTCACCAGTCCGAGGGGAAGATCCACCTCGACCTCCGCGAAGCAGACGCCGGAGGAGAAGGTATTGTCCTTGCACTGGTTCGAGACCTCCGCCGTGATGTGGACCGCGCGGTCCAGCGAGTAAAAGGCGGTGTCCGCCAGGATCGAGAGAGGAAAGAGAGCTTCTCCCCCTTCCTTCAGGACGACGCGGGAATCCACGATCTCAAGCATCTCCGGCAGGATCCTCTCCTTGGGAGAGAGGGAGAGCTGAGAGCGGAGCTTCTCCTCCGCCCTGCTGACCTCCTTCGCATAGATCGTCTTCGAGATATCCTCCACGCTGTTGTTCAGCATATAGGCGGCATAATCGAGGATGCGGCTCCGGAATTCCTCCGCGACCTTCTTGCACGCCATGCCGGAGACATAGGTCTGGCGGGAGGCGTAGGCCCCGGTGTCAAAGGGCGTCACATCCGTGTCCTGCGTGGAGACGATGTAGATCTCATCGAAGCGAAGGCCGCTCGTATCCGCCGCCATCTGGGTGAATACCGTATCCGCGCCCTGTCCGATCTCCGTCGCCCCCATGATGAGCTGCGCGGAGCCGTCCTGATTCAGCACCATGCGGGCAGAGGCGGTCTCCAGGGAGATGGGATGTACACCCGTCTTATAGCAAAAGATCGCCATTCCGACGCCGCGGCGCTTCATGCCGCTCTCATGCCCGTACTTTTCCCTCTTCTCCGTCCAGTGAAAGAGCTCCGCCCCCTTCTCCATGCACTGCTTTAAGCCATAGGAGCGAAAGGTGATGCCGTTCCCCGGATCACGGAAGCCTTCCTCCATGCAGTTTTTCATGCGGAGCTCATAGGGATCCATGCCGAGCTTTTTCGCAAGATCATCCACCAGACACTCCGTGAACCAGATCGACTGCGGGATGCCGTAGGCCCGCATCGCCCCCGCCGTCGGGGAGCTCGTATAGACTGTCCAGCCATCCGCTTCCGTCCCCATGCGGTCCCGGTAGAGATCCTTAAACACCGTGCAGCAGTTCGCGCAGATCGCGTGCCCGTGGGAGGCGTAGGCGCCGTTGTTCGCATAGGCGTCAAGACTCCTCGCGAGGATCGTGCCATCCCTTTTCGCAAGACCTCTCACATAGCCCGTGATCTTGTGCCGGGTTCTCGTAGAGATGATGGTCTCCTCCCGGGAGATCTCAAGACGCACCGGCCGTCCGCCGACCTGCATGCTCATAAAGGCGTTGAGCGGCTCATAGAGTACATCCTGCTTGTTTCCGAAGCCTCCCCCGATGTAGGGCTTTATGATCCGGACCTTCCCCGTGGGGATCCCCAGAGCCATGGCCGTGCACAGCTTCACGATCGCGGGGATCTGCGTGGAGCAGGTCACTGTGACCTTCCCGTTATTGTCCACATAGGCCCAGGAGACCGGAAGCTCGATGTGGCAGTGGGAGATCCTCGGCGTATCCAGCTTCTCCTCCACATAGACGAGCTCTTCCTCTCCGTACTCTTTCTTCGCCTCCTCGAGGGCCTTCTCGAAGGAAAAGTCCGCCTTCCCCATCGTCATATGGCTGTGCACGATCACATTGTCCTTACGGAGATCCGGATGAAGCGGCGTGGCCCCCTCCGCCATCGCCTGCTCCACCGTCGGGATCGCAGGATACTCCTCATACTCCACCTTGATCTTCCGGAGGGCCTGCTGCGCCGCGACCTCATCCTCCGCGATGACGCAGGCGATGTCGTCCCCATAGAAGCGCACGCGCCGGTTCAGGAGCCTCCTGTCGCAGATATCCTGATGCTTCTCCTCCACACTCCAGGGATGCCCCGCAGTCGGAAACTGGCAGTCCGGCACATCGAAGCAGGTCAGTACCTTTACGACTCCCGGCACCTTCTCCGCCTCGGAGATATCCATGCTTTTCACCAGACCATTTGCGATTTCCGAGTGCAGTACCTTCCCATGCAAGATATTCTTCGGCTCCAGGTCCGCAGTATACTTCGCTTCCCCGCACACCTTCGCATACGCGTCGACCCTGACCTTTCCCTGACCCACTTCCATGCTTATACCTCCTGATCCTTCCTGTTCCCTCATCTCATTATAAAAAATACGAAAGCGGGCGTCCATTAACAGTTCTTTCTAATAATCTCTCTTCGTTTCTGTGGACAAGCGACAAAAAACTTTTTTAGATTCCCTCCCCTTCTCTCTCCGATATCGCTAAAAATCTCTTTGAGAACCCGATCCGTGAACCAAAAAGGGCCGCATAAATCCTATATTTACGTCAATAGAGCCTAAAATATTTTTTGTCACGCTTTTATCATTCGAGAAAAAAGCCTGCCTTTTTCCGCAGCTCTGTCCGGTGGACATCATGCTGCACTTTCAGTATATTAGTCCTTATATTAGTCTTTGTCTTCTTGCCTTCTGTCCGCCCGGAGGACACAGGAAGCTCCCGCTCCCTGCGCATGACTTTATTATTCATAGAGGATGAGAAAAACACCGGGAAAGGACAGGCAGAGCTCAGGCAATCTCAGGCAGAAGGCTTTCATTTTCGCGGTACCGGCTTTAGGAGGGGCCTTTTACCATGAGTCAGAAAAGCAGCGGGGCGGCCCGCATGGAAAACATCTACCAGCTGGACGGCAGGGTCCCGATCGGAAAGGCGATCCCCTTCGGTCTTCAGCATGTGCTCGCAATGTTCGTCTCCAATCTGGCGCCGATCACGATCATCGCCGGAGCCGCGCAGCCTGCCCTTCTGCCGGGACAGCTCGCAATGCTCCTGCAAAATGCGATGTTTGTCGCGGGAATCGCGACCATGATCCAGCTCTTCCCCCTCTGGAAGATCGGGGCCAGACTCCCGATCGTCATGGGTGTGAGCTTCACCTTCGTGACAATTCTAAGCAGTATCGCGGCAAACTACGGCTATCCGAGCATGATCGGCGCCGTGCTCGTGGGAGGGATCTTCGAGGGAAGTCTCGGCCTGCTCGCCCGCTACTGGAAGCACTTCATCGCTCCGATCGTCTCCGCGACCGTCGTGACCGCGATCGGCTTCTCCCTCTTCACCGTGGGGGCCCGTTCCTTCGGAGGCGGCTACAATGATGATTTCGGCTCTCTTCAGAATCTCTCTGTCGCGGGCATCACGCTTCTCACCTGCATTCTCTGGAGCATCTTTGCGAAGGGATACTTAAAGCAGCTCTCCGTCCTCGCGGGACTCATCGTCGGCTATATCCTATCCGCTGTCCTCGGGATGGTGGATTTCAGCGGGATCTTCTCCGGCGGTCTCCTCTCGCTCCCGCATCTTCTTCCCTTCCGTCCGGTCTTCCACCCCGGGGCGATCTTCTCCGTCTGCATCATCTTCCTGGTCTCCGCCGCAGAGACGATCGGAGATACCTCCGCCATGGTCTCCTCCGGTTTAAACCGGGAGATCACGGAACAGGAGGTCTCCGGTTCCCTGGGCTGCGACGGCTTCGCCTCCAGCGTCTCCGCCCTCTTCGGCTGTCCTCCCGTGACCTCCTTCTCTCAGAATGTGGGACTCATCGCGATGACAAAGGTCGTAAACCGCTTCACGATCGCGACCGGAGCCGCGGCCATGCTGCTCGCGGGCCTTCTGCCCCCCGTCGGAAACTTCTTCGCCTCCCTCCCGCAGTGCGTCCTCGGGGGCTGCACGATCATGATGTTCGGAAGCATCGTGAGCTCCGGCATCCAGATGATCTCCGCCTGCGGCTTCAGCCAGAGGAACATCATCATCACCTCCCTCTCCCTCGCGGTCGGGATCGGCTTTACGACGAGCCCGGAGAGCGAGATCTGGAAGAATTTCCCGCCTCTCATCCAGACGGTCTTCGGGGGTAACGTCGTCGCCGTGGTCTTCGTCGTCGCTCTCCTTCTAAACGGCATTCTGCCAAAGAACATGGAGAGCGGGAGACTTCCGGCTCAGGAATAGCTTCTCCGGAAAACGCGATGTACAGCCAAGGAAAGGGGAGTCGGCTTTCGCAGGAAGGCCGACTCCCCCTTTTCCCAGCTGTCCCTTCCCCAGGAGACACTTCTCTTCGAGAAGACTCAGGGACGCACCAAGCTGCCGCCCTGCCATTTTGTCTGTCCGCGCACAGGCCGTCTGCCGCCCCGGCGTTTAGCGATCTGGTTTCTCAAGATCGCTTATGCGCCGCTGGCCGCGGCAGCCGGAGCGAGAGCGTCCTGGGCCGGGCGAACAAAGGGCAGAAAAGGCGGCAGCTCCTCACCTCTGTCTATCTTCTCAGGAGCTTTCCCATCGCATTTTTCGGGAGCTCTTCCTCCGTGATCGAGAGCTCCTTGATCTGCTCCGCCATCGGAAGCCCACGGTTCATCTCCTTCACATAGGCCCGAATCTCCTCTGCGAGCTCCGGCCTCTCCGAAAGGGCGGAGCTGTATATCTTCGCGGCGATTTTCTCCCCCTCTGAGAAGACGAGACATTCGTCGATGAGCGGACAGGCGTAGAGCTTCTCCTCCAGCTCCTCCGGGGAGACATTCTCTCCGTTTGAGAGAATGATGATATTCTTGATCCGGCCCGTGACATAGAGATAGCCGTCCTCATCCAGCCTCCCCAGATCTCCGGTCCGAAGCCAGCCGTCCCGGAAGGCCTTCCGGTTCTCCTCCTCATTGTTCAGGTACGCCTTCATGACATTTTTCCCGCGCACGAGGATCTCTCCGTCCTCGATCTTCAGCTCGCAGTAGGAGGCGAGCTTTCCGCATGCGCCGTCCCGGTAGGCTCCGCGGTAGGTGACGGTTCCCGCCGTCTCCGTCATGCCGAAATACGTCCTGGGCTCGATCCCGAAGCTCCTCATCCCGCTTATGAGAGAGGCGTTCATTCCCGCTCCGAGGCAGAGGGCCTCCTCCGCCCTCTTAAGGCTCTTTGAGAGAGCAGAGGAGCGGGGAGCTCTCTCGATCAGCTTCTTCATCACCGCCGGGACCGTGATGAGGCGGTCGAAGCCCCCTCTTTCGAGGTCTCCCAGAAAGCGCTTTGCGCTGCTCAGATAGCAGCAGTCCCCCCGCGCCATCTCGTCCAGAATCCCGATAATACCTCCGATATGGTAGAGCGGGAGCATGTGGATCGAAAAAATCATATGGGAGGGGTCTGTGCTCTTTTTCTCCTCCCCGCTTTGGAAGAGCTCCCAGGCATAGACCGAGAGATTCTGACTGCTGAGCTGCACGACCTTGCTCTTTCCGCTGGTTCCGGAGGAAAGCAGCATGAGGACGACCGCATCCGGATCCCCGTCGGAAAGCGAGGCCTCCTCGGAAGAGAGCCTGTGCTCCGAAAAAAGCTTCTCCAAGGAGAAGCTTCTCCCCTCCTCCTCGGGAAAATCCTTTCCGGGAAGCTCGGGGAGCTCCCGGAGATTTTCCCCGAGGAGGAGCGCGTCAAAACCGATCTCCCCCGCGATCTCCAGAATTCTCTCCGGGGAAAAGCTCTGGTTTAGCGGAATCACGGTATTGCCGGAGGCGATGATGCCGAGATACTCGGCGAGATAAGCATAGGAATTCTCCGAGGCGATTCCGATCCGAAAGCTCCCTCCGCTCCGGCTCTTCCTCCCTCTTCCCCACGATTCCCAAAAGGCCGCCGCCCTCCGGATATCTCTCTCCAGCTCCTCTGTCGTGACCTTCGCGGGCTCTGCCTGCTCGGGATCCGTGTAGAAAAAGGCCGTCCGCCCCCGGAAGGACGAGAAATACTGCTTTAAAAATCTGATCAGAGTCATCCCTGTTTTTCCATCCTTTTCATCACGGCATCCGCGATATCTCCGACGGTCTCCGTCTCCGCGAGGACTCGCTCCGGCATCCGGATATGAAAGGCGGATTCCAGCGCCCCCAAAAGATTATAAAAATCCAGGGAATCGATCCCAAGATCCTCCTGCATGGAGGTCTCCTCGTCGATCTCTTCCTGACTGTCCATCACCTCCCGTATGATCGGGATCAGCTTCTCCAAAATCTCTTCTCTGTCCATATTCTAAAACCTCTCTTTCCCGAAACAGCGCCTCAGCTTCCCGCGCCCTCTGCCTTTTCCGTCTTCTTTGCTTCTCCCGCCGCCAAGGAGGAGGGCGGACTCATATCCTTCGCGGCTTTTCCCTGCTCCGAGGATGGCTCTATGCCACCCTGTGCCGAGGGTTCTGCCGCGTTTCCCTGTGCCGGGGCTCCTGTCATGCCTCCCTGTACCGAAGATTCTGCCGTGACGCCCTGTGCCGGAGCTTCCGCCGCGCTCTCCTGCTCCGTGGAGGAGGATTCCAGGAAGCGGAATTTTCCGTCCCCACGGACTTCCTCTCCCCCGATTCCATGCCGGAGCTTCCGCTCCGCCACGTAGTATTGCTTTGCGAAGCTGTAGAGCTTCTCCGCAAGCTTCGAAAGATCCGCATTCGAGCGATTGCTCAGGAGGATGATCTGCCCGTCCGTCTCTTCGTCATAGAAGATATAGGAGCGGCAATATTTTCCCGCGCCGCTGTGATGGAAAACCCTGCCCTCCTTGCTAAGACCCATGGTATAGCTTTTCCCGTCCGAAAAAATCTCATCCGGCTTTACTCCGGGAATCCCTCCCTGATACAGCGCATTCTGCCACTCATAGAGGTCGATGACATCGGAGCTCATCCCGCCCGCGCTGAAGCTGAAATTCGAGGAGTATTCCTCCCCGTCCGACTTCGTCTCTCCGTCATAGGGCTTCACCTCCGCATCCTGGGCGGAGCTGCCGGTATGCGAAAGCCCCAGCGGCTTTAAGAACTCCGACTCGATATAGTCCCCGTAGCTCTGCCCGGAGAGCTTCTCAATGATTGCGCCCAGGAGGACATAGTTCGAATTGCTGTAGTGAAACTCTCCTCCGGTGCTTCCGTCCAGCTTGAACTGGAGAATCGCATCCACAAGCTTCGCTGTCTCTACTATCCCCGTGCCCCCGGAGAAGCGGGACAGAAAGTCCTGATCATCGGTATAGTTTGGGATGCCGGAGTTCATCTCGAGAAGCTGCCGGACCGTCACCCTGTCCGCATAGCTGCAGTCCGGAAAGAAGCGGCGCAGCGTCTCATCCTGCGAGAGCTTCCCCTCGGAGATCAGCCGAAAAACCGCGGCCCCCGTGAACTGCTTCGTGATGGAGTTGATGGGGAGGCTGCTGTCCCTCCCGATCTTCTCCTTCCCCTCCGCGCTGATTCTTCCGTAGCCGCCGGAGAAGAGGATCTTCCCGTCCTTAGACAGGAGATAGGAGCCGTGATAGCCGAAGCTTCGGAAGATCCCCTCCAGCTTCTTCTGATAATGCTTCTTCATGCTGCTGTAGGAACGCACCGAATACATCCGGAACACAAAGAGCGCTGCCAGTAAAAAGGCCGCGGCAATCAGTCCGGAAAATATCCTCTTGTTCCGTTCTTCCTTCATTTCGCTTCATCCCTTCTCGAGCTCCCCGCAGATAAAGGCTCCGCCCGGGGTCATATCCTTCTTCTCCCAGCCGCTCTTTTTCCCAGAGGAGGGGAGAATCATACTGTGTGCTTCCGGCTTATTCGAGAGGGACCAAAAGCACCAGCTGATATTGTTTTTCTTCAAAATGTCCAGAAACTGGGAGGCCTCCCGGAAGGAGAGCCTGCTGTCCTGACTGCTCGAGATATGCTTATCATCCAGGGAGCCGTAGGAGATCCCCCACTCACTCACAAAGATCGGGAGCCCGCTCCGGATCAGCTTTTCCAGGTAGACGGACTTATAGTCCTTGTCTTTTGAGCAGTCCGAATAGAAATGCATGCTGTACATGAGATTCGGAAAATTCAGCGGTGCCTGGAGAGGGCCGTCCAGGTTGGCGCAGTACTCCGGCGTGCCGACGAGGATCAGCGCATCCGGGGAATTCTTCCGGATGATCGGGATGATCTCTTCCGCGTAGCTTCGGATATCCTCCCAGCTCGTCGCACCGTTTGGCTCATTGCAGATCTCATAGATCAGGCCCGGCTGATCCCGATAGCGCTCCGAAAGCTTCGAAAAGAAGTCCTTCGCAAGCTCCTTGTACTTAAGAGGTGTCTCCTCCCTGAGGACATGCCAGTCCGCAATCACGTAGAGTCCCTCGGAGAGCGCATTGTCGACGGCACTGTAGAGCCGCTCTGTATTGGTCTTCGGATCGACGCTGTAGCTTCCCGCCTGCTCCGTATACATCGCCGCGCGGAAGACATTGATGCCGTAGCCCTTCATGCTCTGCATCGCCTCCCTCGTGGTAAACTCCGGATACCAGTTCAGGCCGTGACTGCTCACGCCCCGAAGCTGGAACTTTTCCCCGCGCCCGTCACACAACGTTCCATCCTTTACCGAGAGCTTCCCGTGCTCTGCGACATAATTTCGGTTCTCCATGGCGCTCCCCCGGAGAAAGGAGAGAGAGAGAACGCCAAGTCCCACCGCCGCAGCCGCTGCAAAAAACTTCATCCCTTTCAACACTGTTTCCCTCCTCCGCCTCTTTCCCGCTGTCCTATTTCTGCTTTTTCTCCCATTCCCTGAGCTTCTCCAAAAAGCTTTGGTTTTTCAGGAGTGCCTTCGAATTGGTGATTTTATAGATGCCGTTCCGAAGCCCGGAACGTTGACAGTTTACTTCATAGCCTGTGCCTTTGTAAAGCACCAGTCTCTTCGGAAGCCTCGCACCCTTCAAGGGGCTCAGCCTGAGATAGCGGTAATTGAAGTCCTCCAGCATCAGCTCCGTCCCGTCTTCAAGCCTGCATTTCTCT
This sequence comes from Oribacterium sp. oral taxon 078 str. F0263, assembly GCF_000469565.1. Lineage (NCBI taxonomy): Bacteria > Bacillati > Bacillota > Clostridia > Lachnospirales > Lachnospiraceae > Oribacterium > Oribacterium sp. oral taxon 078. Next base: position 135,678 of record NZ_KI273128.1, read on the forward strand.
CTCACGCGAAAGCGCGGAAGCCGCCTCCTCTGCTCCTCTCTCTCCCTCGTTGAGTTGTCCATGATCTTTAGGACATCGTCGAAGTAGCTCGTATCCTCGCTGAGCTTCTGCGGCAGCGGATTATCCCTGTCGTAGACGATCTGCATGTACTGCCTCTTCGTCTCCCAGTCCATTTCCCCGGAGAGCTTCACCCGGTAGACCCAGCGCTTCTCCTTCTTTTCGCGGTTGACGGAGATCAGCTCCCCGGAGAGAAGCGCGGTGTAGTCTCTGTCCTTGATGCGGAAGCGAAGCTCCTTCTCCCCCTCCGTATCGAGCTCCAGCGCGTGGCTGCTCCAGAAGGCAAAGCCCCCCTCGGAGATATCCTGAATCCGCCCTTCGAGCGGCTTTTCCCCCGCGAGGATCTCCAGCGGGATGTCCGCGCGGAAGCGCTCCGATCCCCGTTCATTGATCCGCCCCTTCATGAAGAAGATCGCCATGAGGAGGCTGAAGGAGTTCACGGCGATCCACGCCGTCATGATGATGAGACCGAAGGCCCTGTGCAGGATCAGCGCCCGCATCGCAAAGAGCAGAGAAAGCAGGGAGATCCCGAGCAGGCAGATGTGCGGAATCGCAAGGTAAAATTCATTTTGCTCGTTTAGATCTCTGGACTTCGCCGTGACGCTGAACTTCTTTTCATTGATGTGCAGCTCCTCCGCCCAGATCGGGATCAGCAGGTAGGGGAACATGATCGTGTCAATCGTATTGCTCCAGCGGGCATCCCGGATCTCGCTGGACACATGCCGAAGGAGGAAGGAGTAGAGGATGTAGTAGGGCAGCCAGACGAAGAGAAGCTGCCGGAGATTCAGGACGACGAGCGGAATCCCGAGGAGCAGGAAAAAGACCGGGGACAGGATATAGATGAGTCTCCTGGAGAAGCTCTCCCAGTAGATGCGGCAGGAATAGTAGGAGAGCTTGAGCTGCGGGCTGAATTCCTTATTTGTGAGAAGGTGCACCTTCCGAAGGGAGTAAATGCAGCCCCTGCCCCAGCGGACGCGCTGCTTGATCAGGCTGGAGATGGTGATCGGCGCGAGGCCCTGTGCGACGACCTTCCGGACCGCGTAGCAGCGGTAGCCCCTGGCCTCGATCCTAAGCCCCGTCTCAAAGTCCTCCGTGATCGTCCCCGTCGCGATCCCCCCGACCTCCTCCAGGGCCTTCCGGGAGATCACGGTATTGGAGCCCGCGTAGAGGACGGAATTCGTGCTGTTCTTTCCGATATTCACCTGGCGGAAGAAATAGTCCTGCTCATTCGGGACTCTCTTCTCCGCGTAGAGATTGTACTGGAAGAGATCGGGATTATAGAAGGCCTGCGGCGTCTGAATAAAGCCGACCTCCTCCTTCTCATCGATCTCCTCCGGGCTCTTCTCAAGCCAGTTTCCCTCCTCATCCCTCTTCATCCTGGGGAGGAAGAAGTAGGGGATCGTCTCCATCAGGAAATTGCTCTTTGGGATCATATCCGCATCAAAGGTCGCAATCAGAGGGGAGTGGGACTTCGAGAGCGCGTTATTGATATTCCCCGCCTTCGCGAACTTATTGTTCTTCAGCCCGAAATACCCCACGCCCAGCTTCTTCGCAAGCTCCTCCACCTCCGGGCGCGCCGTGTCGTCGCAGAGGTAGATATGGACCTTCGAGGGGTCCGGGTAATGGAGCATCGTACAGGCATTCGCCGTCTTAAAGAGAAGCTCCGTATCCTCATTGTGCGTGGAGATAAAGACATCGACATCCGGGTACCAGTCCTCCGGGATCTCCGGCATCTCCGGCTCCCAGACATCCCTCTGCGCAAGATAATGCGTCATGGCCTCATAGGAGGAGAAGATCTCCGCGATCAGGAGCAAAAGCCCCCCGAAAAAGGCGAGCCAGCCCTCCTTCCCGGGAAGGGGCAGCGTGAAGAAGATTCTCCAGATGCTGTAGCCAAGCATCACAATCCCCACGAAGATCCCAAGGCCAAGCGATTTCGTCCCGTCTCTTTTTTTCTCAGACATCTATTTCACCCTCTTGCCGATCACATAGATCGACGCGACAAAGCAGAGCACGAAGGCCAGCGCGAGCGCAGAATAGGTCCGTCTCTCCCTCTCCTCCATGGTCTCCGTCACGAAGCCGGAGAGGTAGTCGTCCATATACTGATCGAGCCAGAGCCCGTGTCCCCGGACCATATCCTTTAAGCGCACAAGCTCCTCCGCATAGGTTTCCCGGTTCCGGTCAATGATATAGCCGTGCCCCTCCTCCGCGGGCGCCAGCATATGCTTTTCCTTGTAGACCTCCCTCCAGCGGCTCCGGTCCCTCTTCGAGGCATTGCCCAGATAGGCCACCGTGCTGTCGATGAAGGAGAGGACATTCTGCTCGGAGAAAATCCCCTTCCGAAGCTCCCGGTAGCGGCGCACGACCCGCTCATCGAAGGCGGGATCCCGGACGAGCCGCTCAAACCAGGGCCGCTCCGGCATGACCATATATTCCGCGCCCCCCGCCGCAAACTTATAGTTGTCCCAGCAGTTGTCGTAGTCCCAGAGGGGCCCCATGCTGAGCTTCCGGGAGGGATCCTGATAATAATAGGTGGAGTTATTCCCCGAATCATAGTTCATGAAAAACTCATTGATCACGAAGTAATCCACGAAGGAGTCCACGTCGATGTACTGGGGATACTTTCGGAAGATCCTCCAGTCATCGCTGTAGAGCGTCTTCTCCACCGTCGAGAGCTCATCCTGAATCCGTTGAATCGCCTTCTCCGTGAGCAGGGATTCCTTCGGATATTTGAAGGTGAACCAGCCGTAGCAAAGCTGCGTATCCGAGGCCCAGGTGGAGAGCGTCGTCTTCGTCCGGTCTGCCCGGTCGCGGACGAGGATGAAGCTCGGGTGCTTCTCCCTGGGATCGAAGTCCTGGATATCCACATGCCCCTTCCCCTGCTTCACCGGCTCCGTCAGGAGATAGATTCCGCGGTAGTTATACTGCTCCCCATCCTTTATGAAGAGCTCGCAGAAGCGGCACTCCGGCGTATAGGGCATGAGCTGCCCGCCCAGATTGTAGGCGATATAATTTCTGATCTGACTCGCATCGAGGATAGAATTCGAGAGCACCCAGTCCTCGTCCTTATCCATGCCGAGAAGGGGATATTCCAGCTCCTTCCCCTCCTCATCCAGGAGCTTCAGACCGTACTGCTGCTTCTGAAAGGAGCGGGAGCTCGCCCCGCGGAGCTTGATCTTCCCGTGGTTCACAAAGGACGGCTGATCGGTGATATGATTCTGATCGTTCGCGTTTTGGATCAGACTGAAGTTCACGCTGATCCAGGGATCCGTGACCGCGGGGTCCCGGTACTCCCGGATCTGGCCGTCCCCCACCATCTTAAAGATATCCGGCGGAGTCTGTCCGTTCATGTCCAAAACGACGAGCGGAAGATGCGAGACGAAGCTCTCCGGGTCGACGCTCCCGTCTCCCGGCATGCTGTCCGGTCCGATCCCGGAATCCGCCCCCGCATCCTCCTCATGCTGATAGGGGCGGAACTTCGTGGAAAGAAGGGCCTTCCCGTAGCGGAAAACCCGAACAAAAAGAAGCAGGACGAGAAAGACCGCCGCCGCGCTTATCATTGATTTTTTCATTCCTGTCTGGACTCCTCCCGAAACGATTCCTCTCCGGATTCTTCCGGAGAGCTCCCCTTTCCCACTCTGAAGATCCCTCGCCGCCCCCGCTTTCAGGAGGCCGCAAAATGCTGTTTTTCAGCGCTCCCTAGCGGCTGATCTCGTCATTTTGGCAGACGAGGTTGACGGATTCCACGCCCTTTATCGCAAAGAGGAGAGCGTTGATCTCTATCCCCTCGTTCTTTTTCAGGGAGAGATCCAGATTCTTCTTCGAGACCTCATAGATCAGCTCCGTCCTCTCCCTGTCGGAATTATCGACGCGGAACAGTGCCTTGTGGGAGAAATATTCATTCACCGTCTGCTGGATCTCCTTCGCATCCCTCTTCCCCCGGATTACGAGGAGATAGCGGTCATTATTCCGGACATTTCCAAGGAGCAGCATCGCAAAAAAGATCACCCCCGTGCCGATCCCGACGACCGCATAGTCCTGGATGCCGCAGCAGATCCCGGCCGCGATGCACCAAAAAATATAGGCGGTGTCCCTGGAATCCTTGATCGCCGTCCGGAAACGGACGATGGAAAGCGCACCCACCATACCCAGGGAAAGCGCGATATTATTTCCGATTACGCTCATGACAAGGGTCGTGACCAGGGTCAGCATCACAAGGGATACATTGAACTTCGCGCTGTATACCGTCCCGGAATGGGAGAACTGATAGGACACAAAAATAATTCCCGCGATCACGGCCGCCGCGAGAAAGCTCATTATAATATCTCCGGTTGACAGACTTCCGCTCTGTGTTGACAGATACTGATACAAATTCTCTTTCATGGATACTCCCCTTCCCAATCAAAAAATCAAGATCTGCGTCAAATTTTCGCACCGCTGTGCTATTCATTATGGACCGCTCTCATCAGGCATCATCGAGACCATAGCGCCGCCCCGCCACATATTTGCTGAAGGACTCCTCCGTCATATCCTGCAGCTGCAAAGCATCCTTTACATAGCTTAGCAGGAAGTGATTGTACTTCACCTCCAGCACAAGCTGCGTCTCTGTATCCGCGGGATAACAGAGGGAGGGGAGCGGAGAGAAGAGATCGAAATTCCCCTCCGAGGTCTCGATATGACTGTCAAAGGTGATGCGGATGCTGTTGACCGGCACGGCAAAGGCCCTCCTTTGATAATTGATGATGCAGCGGGGGCGGTAGAGCTCCTTCGTCATAATATAATAGAGCTCCATCGCAAGATCCTGTCCCGCCCCGAAATCCTCCTCGCAGAGGAAGCGGTAATCCCCGCCCGCCATCCGGATGGCCTGCTCTCTCGAGATGGAGAGAGAGACCTTGTGCTGATTTTCCCCCTGCTTTTGCTTCAGCTCAAGCTTTGCCTTCTGATCCTCGGGGTGATAGATCCGGATCCGGATCTTTTTTCTGTCCCGGATTCCGTCCAGCTTGTCGAAGTAATCGTCGTCAAAATAAGAGTCAAAATAGAGGGAACGCACCAGATAGGGTTTATAACCCTGGAACTCATCCCCGGGGAGAATCTTCCGAAGCTTCCCATAGAGCGATTCCGCCACGCCCCGCTTCAGTACGAATTTCCGCTCTACCCTGCTGACCTCCGCCGCTATATCCAAGACTTCCTCCTCTCCTCTGCTACTGCGCGTTCTCCGCCGCGTTCTTTGGCGGAGCCGCTCCTGCCGCGTCCGTTTTCTTCTCCTCGATGCAGAAGGGAAGCCCCTCATTGCTGAAATTATCCATGGCGAGCGCCAGGATGACATAGTCGAAGTGCTTCTCCCCCAGAACCATTTTCTCGATCGTCCCCTGCCCCGTGGGATTGAAGTGGATCGACCAGGCGAGCTCGATCCTGCTGCACATCGGGGAGAGGAAGGCGGCGACGGGAGAGGAGTAGGAATCCCGGATAAAGGCGATCGAAGGTCCTCCCGGGTTCAGCTCATTCTCGATCCGGTCGAAGCGGACGATTCCCTGCAAATATCCGTTGTTCATCTCCCGCTCATAGGGATCCTTATAGTCCAGGTACTTCCGCTCAATCAGGGTGTGGGCCATATCACCCTCCTTCTGCCCCTCCTTACCGCCGCGGTAGCGGTAATAATACTTGAACTTTGTGTCGAATTTCGGATAGATAAAGGTGTAGTCATCCAGCGGGCCCGCATAGATCTCCCCGGTATCTCTCCCCTGAGAGCCCATATAGATATTTTCATAGGTCTCCGTCCGATAGTTTCGGATATCCCGGTAGAAGCCGTCCGGATCGAGCCCCGCGTTAAAATGCTGATTCAGATGCTCTATGAGCTTCCCCGTCGCAAAGAAGGCGGTGGGAACCGTCCAGTGATGGTCCGTCCGATAGAAGATATCGTCCATCCCCATCCCGGCGTCCTTCAGAATCTCCCGAAAATCCATATAGTCGACATCGTACCTCCGGAAGTAGCGGAGCACGTCGTCCCCGAAGCGGTTCAAGTCATTGTAGGGGATCCCGTAATAGCCGTCCGACCAGTCCTTATTGTACTTCGTCGGATACATGATGACCATGAACTTCGTATCCTTCTCCTTCAGCTTATCCTGCAGTCTCCTCACCCTTCCCGCAAGCTCCGCCGCGGAGACATCGGAATTGTTGTAGAAATTCCCGGAGTAGAGAAAGCCCTTTTTATCCCGCACGTACTTAAAGGAGTTCTCCTCGTTCTTCCCGAGGGCGCGGTAGATGCTCCCGTAGAGCTCGTTCCAGCGATGCCCTCCCGCGATATTTTTCGTGATAAGTCCGTCCACGGACTGCATGTATTCCTTCAGCTCCGCCGCCTTCTTCGGTTTCTCCAGCTCCGCGATGCCCCCCCGTATCGCCCCCCGCTCCCAGAAGAAGTTGAGGATCGAAAACGGAAGGAGCAGGAGGAGAAAGAGAACAGCAAATATTTTCTGATAGCGCTTCATCTCCGCTTCCCCCTAGAAATTGAAATAGATAAACGGATTATAGCCTCCCTTGGCCAGCACCAGCAGGGAGAAAAACAAAAAGGCCGAGAGAGAGAGGACATAGAGTGCCGCGCCGCCGCGAAAGAGAATCTCATGCCCCGGCAGATCCTCCGTTTTCTCCAGGATATAATCCCGGATCGGAAAGGCGAGGAGAATGGCCCCGAGGAGCGGAAGCCCGTATTCCTTCAGGAGCATCGGCACATAGGGGCTGTAGAAGCGGTTTCCGCCAAGACCAAAGAGGTCGGAGAAGAAGAGCGACATCTGCTCCCCGCTCTCACAGCGAAAGATCACCATGGCGAAGATGCTGGCCACAATGACATAGACATGGCGAAGGGCCTCGTGCCCCTCCACTCTGTCGAGGCGGAACACGATTTCCAGTACGATCAAAAGGAAAAAGTAAAGTCCCCACCAGACATAGGTCCAGGCAGCTCCGTGCCAAAGCCCCGTGAGCAGCCATACGATGAAGAGATTCCGGATCATTTTGTCCATCTTCTCCGTGCTCCCGCCCCCGAGCGGCTTATAAACATACTGGCTGAACCAGGTCGCAAGAGAGATATGCCATCTCGTCATGAACTCCCGCACGGAGCGGCTCACGAAGGGATAGCGGAAATTCTCCTGAAACTGAAAGCCGAACATCCTTCCGAGCCCGATCGCCATATCGGAATAGGCGCTGAAATCGTAGTAGAGCTGGAACATATAGCAGATCGCCCCGAGCCAGGCGAGAAGCACCGGAACCGGTATCGTGCTGTCCCCTCCCTTTGTCAGGTTGAAGACGGTATCCGCGACCACCGCCAGATTATTCGCGATGAGAACCTTCTTGCAGAGCCCCTCCGCGAAGCGGCAGATGCCGCCCGCAATGCCGTCCCAGTCGGAGCGGCGGTTCCGGATCTGCTCCGCGATCGTGGAATAGCGGACGATCGGCCCCGCGATGAGCTGCGGAAAGAAGGAGATATAGAGCGCAATATCCAAAAGATTCCTCTGCGCCTCCGTCTTCTCCTCGTAGACATCTATAACATAAGAGAGCGCCTGAAAGGTGAAGAAGGAGATTCCGATCGGAAGCGAAATCCCCGGGTAGGGCAGAAAGGCCCTCTCCATGATGCCGTTCACGGTCTCCACGATAAAGCCCAGATACTTAAAGACTCCCAAAAGGCCGAGATTGAAGACGCAGGAGGAGAGCAGGATAAGCTTCCGCACCCTCTCCTCCTTCGGAAAACGGAGAAGGAGCAGGCCGAAGATCCAGTTCATAAAGATGGATGCGAGCATGATAAGGACATAGATCGGTTCGCCCCAGGCATAGAAGATAAGGCTTGCCGCAAGAAGCCAGATATTCTGAAGTCTCCTGGAAAAGAAAAAAGCGTAATAAACGAGGAAGACGAGGGGCAGAAAATATAATAGAAAAACTATGCTCGAAAATACCATCCTGAATCCTTCTTTCTCCCTCTTCTCTCGTGCTTTTGATAAAACTCTCTCTTGTCCCGGTACATCCCGGCGTCCGCCTCGCGCTTTGCCTCCAGAATCTCGGCGGCGCTCTCCTTCCAGGAGAATCCGGTCGCGGCCGTAAGTGTATCGCTCTCTTCGAGCTCTCTTTTCAGCCTGCGGCAGCGCTCCTGAAAGCTCTCCCTCATCATGCCGGGGACGATCACGGCGAACTCATCCCCCCCGATCCGGTAGATCTGGCTTCTCCCGAAGACGGAGGCCAGGATGTCCGCGGCCTCCTTCAGGAAGCGGTCCCCCGCATCATGTCCTTCCCGGTCGTTGATCTCCTTCAGGCCATTGACATCCAGGATCAAAAGCCCGACCGGAAGATCCGCGCGCTTCTCCAGCTCCCGGACCCTCTCCTCCATTGCATTCCTGTTGTTCACCCGGAGTAAGATGTCGGTGTTTCCCAAGTAGAGGAGGTGCCTCATCCGGTTCATCCTCCCAAGCTCCGAGGAGAGAAAGCGGGAAAAGGCACGAAAAAAACGCCTCCAGCAAAGCCGGGAAAGAGGAGAAGGGAAGTGAACAAAAAGGGTCCCGGGCTTCTCCCGCTCAAAGCGGAGGGGAAGTCCCAGCACCCATTCCCTTCCTCGGCTCTCTTTTCCGACGAGATATTCCTTCTTTTCTTCTGTAAGCTCCAGTCTAAGGCAGACCGCCCCCGTATGGCGGAGTGCCAGAGAGAGAGTATCCCGAAGCCCTCCCTCGGTCCCCTTCTCTCTCATAGTCTCATAGGAGCGGATCAGCAAATCAAGGCCATTCATCCTCTCCTCCTGCTCCGAAATCCCCTTCTCCTCCTCCCGAACTGCTGCGTCCCGGGAAAAGGAAAACTGCCGATTCTCCTTCTCTTATGACACGTCCCCTCTCCGCGGAAGTTTGCAGAAAGCACAGGGGCTCTCTGCTCTCCCGATTCTCCGCCCGCCGCAATAAGAACTGTCTGCATCTCTCGAAGGCACTTTACTATGCCGATGATTGCCTGTCCATACTCTAAATCATAAAATATTTTTACGGTTCACTGTCTTAACGAAATAAAAATGGAATAAATTTGTCATTTTTACGCGTTTTGTGACAAATCCTCCGAGCTTTGTCGCCAAAGGAAAGCCACCGCTCCGGGGAGCTCCGGAAAAATGACAGGGCAGGAAATAAAAGAGGAAAACGGAAGGGCAGGAAATGGGGGGAGCGGCTCCGCCGCTCCCCCTGGAAAGACTTTCCCGCCCCTGCTCCTTCGGGGCGCCGCGCTCTCCTCTCTATTTCTCGCAGATTCTGGTTCCGGTCTTCCCCTGCAGGGCCTCCCTCGCCTTCTCCAAAAGTGTGATAACTGCCGTTCTTCCCTTCCGGGATCTTGCGAAGCGGATCGCGGCCTGAACCTTCGGAAGCATGGAGCCCGCGGCGAACTGTCCCTCCTCCGCGTAGCGCTCCGCTTCCTCCGCGGAGATCTCGGAGAGCCAGCGCTGCTCCGGCTTTCCGAAATGGACCGCGGCCTTCTCCACCGCAGTCAGAATCAGAAGCATGTCCGCATCCAGACTCTCGGCGAGGAGCTCCGCCGCAAAATCCTTGTCGATCACCGCGGGAACACCGGCGAGGTGCTTTCCCTCCGCCACCACCGGGATTCCTCCTCCGCCGCAGCAGATGACGATCTGCCCGTCATCCGCCATGGCGCGGATCGCGGAGAGCTCGATGATCTCCTTCGGCTTCGGGGAGGCCACGACTCTTCGGTAGCCTCTGCCGGCGTCCTCCCGGACGATCCATCCCCTGTCCCCGGCCTCCTTCAGGGCCTCATCCTTTGCCATGAAGCGCCCGATCGGCTTCGACGGGTCCCGAAAGGCCGGGTCCTCCGGGTCCACCCTCACCTGCGTCACCATCGTGGCGACGGGCGGAAGCTTCGCCCCCCGGTTCAGAAACTCCTCGCGGAGCGCATTTTGAATATCATAGCCGATATAGGCCTGACTCATCGCGACGCAGACGGAGAGCGGTGTGGGATCGCTCCCATCCTTATGCGCAAACTCCGTCATCGCATTGTTGATGACGCCGACCTGCGGACCATTTCCGTGCACAATGACGATCTCGTTTCCGTCCTCCGCCAGATCCACGATGGCCTTCGCGGTGGTCTTCACCGCCTCCATCTGCTCCGGAAGGTTGTTCCCCAGGGCGTTCCCCCCCAGCGCGATGACGATCTTTTTCTTATCCATATCCTCTTTACTCCCCCGCGGGACCGCGATGAAAAAGCGCTTCCCCGGCCGAATTACGCCTCAAACTGCCTCCTCTGTCCGCGCTTCTCAAGCTCTCTGAGAAGCTTCGCCGGATCCCGGAACTTCTCCAGAAGGATCATGGACGCGATCACATAGGGCTTAAAGGAGGCCTCCTTATAGAGCGGATCCCGGTAGCGGTCGAAGACAGAGGCGTCGACCTCTCCCTCCTCGCAGGAGACACCGGAGATATCCGCCGGCAGGCAGTGGAGATAGAGCGCCTTTCCGTTCTTTGTGAGCTTCATCATCTCCTCGGTGCAGGCCCAGTCCTTGTGAGCCGCGTTCTGCTTTAAGAGTCTCTGCTCGAGCTCATCGATCCCCTTCTGATCTCCTCTTCCGTAGAGCTCCGTCCTCTCCTCCATCGCGGCGAACGGCGCCCAGGACTTGGGATAGACGATATCCGCATCCCGGAAGGCATCCTTCATATCGTGCGTGAGCCGGAAGGAGCCGCCGGACTGCTGCGCATTCTTCTTCGCGACCTCGACGACATCTCCCATGACATCATAGCCCTCCGGATGGGCGAGGACGACCTCCATGCCAAGACGCGTGAAAAGGCCGATGACGCCCTGGGGGACGGAGAGCGGCTTTCCGTAGGAGGGAGAGTAGGCCCAGCTCATCGCAAGCTTCTTCCCCTTCAGATTCTCGATCCCTCCCATCTCATGGATCACATGGAGGGCATCGGCCATGCACTGCGTCGGATGGTCGATGTCGCACTGGAGATTGACGAGCGTCGGCCTCTGCTCGAGCACGCCGTCCTTATAGCCCTGCGCCACGGAATCCGCGACCTCGTGCATGTACTTATTGCCCTTACCGATATACATATCATCGCGGATGCCGATGATATCGGCCATGAAGGAGATCATATTCGCTGTCTCTCTGACCGTCTCCCCGTGGGCGACCTGCGACTTCTTCTCGTCCAGATCTGAGACCTCCAGTCCGAGGAGGTTACAGGCGGAGGCGAAGGAGAAGCGAGTCCTCGTGGAATTGTCCCGGAAGAGGGAGATGCCGAGGCCGGAGTCGAAGACTCTGGTGGAAATATTTCTCTCTCTCAGATTTCTGAGGGCGTCCGCGACCTCCCAGACTGCCTTTAATTCATCCTCTGTCTTCTCCCAGGTGAGGAAAAAGTCGTTCTGATACATCTTCTCGGTCTTTCGTCCCGCGATCGCCTTCAAAAGCTCATCAAAGTTCTTCTGCTTGTCCATCTCTTTCTGTCCTCCTGTTCGCCGGGATTTCCGGCATCAACGATATTTTTATTACTCTGCCGCGCTTTTTGCCTCTTTGTCCGCCTGTTTAAAAGCTCCTGTCCTCCACGTTCTCCGGGAAATCCGCGGGAAAAAGCGCAAAGCGCCGGGCTTATGGCCGCCCGTTTAGGGAAGAGGGGAGAGGGCGCTTCCTGACCGCCCTCTCCTTTAGGAGCTCGCCCCGGCCTTTCCGTTTAATCGCAGTAATACTGCGGGAGCGCCGCATAGAAGGCCGCGCAGGTCACAAGATCCTTCTTCCAGGTCACCTCATTCGGGGCATGGGCCTGCGCCTCCGCGCCGGGTCCGAAGCCGATGACGGGGATCCCGTTTCTCCCCATGATGGAGACTCCGTTCGTGGAGAAGGTCCACTTGTCGAGCAGCGGTCTCACAGCGCGCTCCTCCACCGTATCGCTCTCCCCGATCCTCTTATCGCCGAAGAGATCCTTATAGGCGGAAACCGCAGCAGTGCAGACCTTGTGATCCTCCGGAAGAACCCAAGTCGGGAAGTAGCACTCGATCGGGTAGACCTCCCCCGTGAAGGAGGGGCGGTCGTAGCGGTACATGGAGACCGTTACATCCTCACCGTACTTCTTCACAGCCGGGAGCTCCCGGATCTCCTCCAGGCAGGACTCCCAGGTCTCGCCGAGGGTCATCCTCCGGTCGAGAGAGACCGCACAGGAATCCGCGACAGCGCATCTCGAGGGAGAGGTGAAGAAGATCTGAGAGGCGGTGACAGTGCCGCGGCCGAGGAATCTCGCCTCCTTCCACTGCGGGTTGTACTTCGGATTCAGCATCTTTACGAGGCCGCGGATCTCCGTGGACTCTGCGTCGCCGTTATTGTTCAGGGCCCGGACATCCTGGAGGATATCAGCCATCTTATAGATCGCATTATCGCCTCTCTCCGGAGCGGAGCCGTGGCAGGATACGCCCTTTACATCGATCCGGATCTCCATGCGGCCTCTCTGTCCCCGGTAGAGGCCCCCGTCCGTCGGCTCGGAGGAGAGCACGAACTCCGGCCGGATCTTGTCCTTATTGATGATATATTCCCAGCAAAGACCGTCGCAGTCCTCCTCCTGCACCGTGCCGACCACCATGACACGGTACTTCTCATTCAGAAGTCCGAGATCCTTCATGATCTTTGCGGCATAGACCGCAGACACCGTACCTCCGAGCTGATCCGAGACGCCGCGTCCTCCGATCTGGGTCTCGCTCTCGAAGCCATCGTAGGGGTCGAAGCTCCAGTTGTCTCTGTTTCCGATGCCCACCGTATCGATATGCCCGTCAAAGGCGATGAGCGTCTTTCCGCTTCCCATGAATCCCATGACATTGCCCTGCGGATCTACCTTGACCTCATCAAAGCCGACCTTCTCCATCTCCTTTTTGATGGTCTCGACATGGGCCTTCTCATCGGCAGACTCCCCCGGATTCTTCACAATCGCGCGGAGGAAGGCGCTCATATCCGCCTTATAGCTCTCTGCCTTCTCCCTGATCTTCTTCAGCTCCTCCTGTGTCAGCTTCCCCATATCCTTCTCCTTTCCCGGCCCTCTCGGGCACATCCAAAGATAAATCTCCTCCTAAGAGGAGGAGTCCATCCCCATTCCTGTAAAACCCCCGGTAAAAGCTTACGTTCCCGCAAAACAGGCTGTTCCATAGCTCAAAAACCAAGCCGCAGCGCCGCTCTTTTGCTCCCACACAATCGCTGCAGCATCCTAACCCCGGCGATTGGCAGGCGCCCGGCGATTTGACAGCCCCTTGCCAAAGGGCAGGCGGAGCGAGAGCGTCCGTCCGCCCGGTAAAGCAGCGGCAGCTCCTCAGCGCTCGAGCCCTTCCCAGACAATGTTCTTCCATCTCTCGGGATCGGTATCTCCCTCCGTGGAGAAGCAGAGAACCTTGGAATCCTTCCCGAGCCCGAGCTTCTCTCTGAGCTCCTTGTACTCATCCTTTCGCATAATGGCGGCCAGAGCCGCAAAGGAAGCCGCGCCGGACTCTCCGGATACGACCTGCCTATCTCCCTTTAAGGGGGCGGCCAGCATCCTCATGCCTCTTGCCGCGGCACAGTCCTCCAGAGAGATAAAGCAGGAAACATGATTCTTCAGGATATCCCAGGAGGTGATGTTCGGCTCCCCGCAGGCGAGCCCCGCCATGATCGTCTCCATGTCTCCGTCCACGATCCGGATCTCCCCGTCTCCTGCCGCTGCCCCCCGGTAGAGGCAGTCCGCCGCGGAGGCCTCCACCACGACCATGACGGGGGGATTCTCCCGATAGCGGTTTGCGAAGTAGCCCACCACCGCGCCGGCCAGACTTCCGACACCGGCCTGCACGAAGATATGGGTCGGACGCTCGCCGTACTGATCCCCTGCCTCGTCCGCCATGGTGCCGTAGCCCTCCATGATCCAGGCCGGGATCTTCTCATAGCCCTCCCAGGCGGTATCCTGCACCATGACGCCGTGCTCGGTCTTCTCCGCGAGCTTCGCGGCCTGCCGCACGCACTCATCGTAGTTCACATCGGAGATCCAGGCCTCCGCGTTCTCCGCCTTGATGTGATCAAGCCTCGTCACCGTGGAGCCCTTCGGCATGATGATGACGGACTTCTGATGGAGCTTATTGGCCGCCCAGGCGACGCCCCTTCCGTGGTTTCCGTCAGTCGCGGAGTAGAAGGTCGCCGTGCCGAACTTTTCCCGGAGCTCCTGAGAGGTGAGCACGCTGTAGGGAAGCTCCGAGATATCCTTCCCGGTCTCCTCCCCGATATAGCGGGCGATGGCATAGGAGCCGCCGAGCACCTTGAAGGCATTTAAACCGAAGCGGTAGGACTCATCCTTTACGCAGACTCTGTCAAGCCCCAGATACTCCGCCATCCCCTTAAGATCCGCCAGCGGAGTCTCCGAATACTGGGGGAAGCTCTCGTGGAAGCTTCTCGCCTTCTTCACCTCTTCGATCGCCATGAGCGGAAGATTCTTGTCCTCCGTCTTCGGCATCTCATTCATTTTCCATTTCAGATCCTGACTCATTGCTTGATTCCTCCTGCCTCCGGACTCCGGGCCCGCTCCCCCGCGTCCTCCTATTTCTTTGCCTGGTCGATGTAGCTGTACATGGTAAATTTGCTGATCCCGTAGAAAGCGGAGACCTTGTCCCCGGATCTCGTGATCAAAAAGGCCCCCGCGTCCCGGAGATAGCGGATCGCGCGGATCTTTTCCTCCTTGCTCATGAGCGCCGGCGGCTTTCCGATCAGCTTCACGCTTTGGTTAATCAGATTGTCCAGGAGGTCATTCACGCTCAAGGGGATCCTTCCGTCTCCGGAGGACTCCTCTTCCTCCACGAGGGTCAGACTGTCCAGCGCCTCCCGGGCATTGATAAGCGCGGTGATATCGTAGTTGATCCCAAGGATGTAGCGGTACTTCCCCTCCTCATCCTTCAGGAAGATGGAGGACGACTTCAGGATTCTGCCGTCCTGCGTGTGGGTCCGATATCCCAGATGATCGCTGATCGCCCCGCCGTCCTGCAGGGTCTCCAGGGTCTCCAGCACCACCTTCGAGGCCCCGTCTCCGGTCTTTCTCCCTGTGACATGCCCGTTGATGATGAAGACGATGGTGTGCTCCAGGTCTTCCACCGCGAGATCATGGATGCAGACCTCACAGTTCCTCCCGAACTGCCTCGCGATTCCGTGCGCGACGAAGACCAGCATTTCCAGACTGTTTTCCTGCTTCATCCCCATCTCCTTTCGCTTCGCTCCGGCTTCCCCGGGAACCTAAAAAATTTTTTGCACAGGACTATCATAACATTTTTTTTTGCTTTTGCAAGATGCTCCCAAAAAATCTTTTTGGTTTCAGAAAATAAATTTGCATCTCCATTGCAATTTATCCTTCCCAATGATAAACTCATGATAAATCCGCATTATTACTATATGGAGTGGCAAAAACAGGAGGACAGAGCCATGCTTTTGATCGGGAACGGAAGGCTCCTCACGAGGGATAAGGCCCGCCCCTATTTCGAGAACGGGGCCGTCGCGACGGAGGGCAACAAAATTTTAGAGGTCGGGGATTTCGATGCGCTGAGAGAAAAGTACCGGGGGGCGGACTTCCTCGACGCGCGGGGCGGGCTCATCCTGCCGGCCTTCATCAATACCCACGAACACATCTACTCTGCGATGGCCCGCGGACTCGCCGTCAAGGGCTATAATCCCCACGGCTTTTTGGATATT
The DNA here is from genome assembly GCF_000469565.1 of Oribacterium sp. oral taxon 078 str. F0263. Taxonomy (NCBI): domain Bacteria; kingdom Bacillati; phylum Bacillota; class Clostridia; order Lachnospirales; family Lachnospiraceae; genus Oribacterium; species Oribacterium sp. oral taxon 078. Next base: position 151,414 of record NZ_KI273128.1, read on the forward strand.
CTGGACGGACTTTGGTGGACCATCGACCGGAATCTGGACAACGAAAATACCTATCTCTCCGCGATGGCGACCTATATCGACTGCATCAAAAACGGTGTGACGACGATCTTCGATCACCACGCAAGCTACGGAGAGATCAGCGGCTCCCTCTTCGCGATCGAAAGAGCCGCAAGAGAATGCGGCATCCGCTCCTGCCTCTGCTATGAGATTTCGGACCGGGAGGGGCCGGAGAAGGCGCGGCTCGCCGTGCGGGAAAATGTGGATTTCGCGCGCCATGTGCGGGAGACAAACGACGACCGCATCGCATCAATGATGGGCATGCACGCAAGCTTTACGATCTCCGATGAGACCATGGAGCTCTGCCGAAGCGAAAAGCCGGAGGAGATCGGCTATCACATCCACGTCGCAGAGGGCATCGAGGACCTGCAGCTTTGCTTAAAGGAGCACGGAAAGCGCATCGTCGACCGCCTCTTCGACTGGGATATCCTCGGCGAAAAGACCCTGCTCGCTCACTGCATCTATATTAACCCCCACGAGATGCGGCTCATCCAAGACAGCGGCAGCATGGTGGTTCACAATCCGGAGTCCAATATGGGGAATGCCTGCGGCTGCCCCCCCACGATGGAGCTTGTGCACCGCGGCATCCTGACGGGGCTCGGGACGGACGGCTACACCCACGATATGCTGGAGTCCTGGAAGGTCGCGAATATCCTCCATAAGCACCATCTCTGCGACCCGACGGCGGCCTGGTCCGAGGTCCCGGAAATGCTCTTTGTCAATAATGCGAGGATCGCAAACCGCTATTTCCGGCAAAAGCTCGGCGTGCTCGAGGAGGGGGCCGCGGCGGATATCATCATCTCCGACTATATCCCTCTCACTCCGATGGATGCTTCGAATCTGGACTCCCATCTGCTCTTTGGCATGGAGGGGAGATCCGTCGTCACAACGGTTGCAAACGGAAAGGTCCTCATGAAGGACAGGGAGCTTCAGGAGCTGGACGAAGCGGCCATCCTCGCAAAGGTCCGTGAGGGCGCGAGGAGACTTGCCGGAAAGATCAACGGCTGAGCGGCCGGAAGCTCCCGCTTAAGCGCGGCCTTCCGCACTTTACCTTTATCCTAAAAGGCCGGATCGGCGGCTGAGCGGAGCTTCCGCCAATCCGCCGCATTCCCATAAAACCCGTCCCGCGGGACTGCTGTCAGGAGGCCGTCCCGCCGGAAGCGAAGGTCCGGGTCCATCCGCTCTTTTCCCCTGAGGGAGGGGAGGAGGAGAGGAGACAGTGCTCTCCTCTCCCGAAAGGAGCGGAATGATGCCGCCTTCGGAAAAGGAGATACGCTATGAGTGATATTATGATCCCGATTCCCTTTGGGAAGCTGATGAACAGAATGCTTTTGGAATATAAGAAGGAGGGCTCCGTCTTCGGCGTCCCGCGCTGCTATAAAGCGAAGTCTCCCGCCCCCTTCCATCTCTTTGGCAGGAAGCTGGAGACCCAGATCGGACCGGCGGCCGGTCCCCACACGCAGCTTGCGCAGAACATCGCCGCCTCCTATTACGGCGGAGCGCGCTTCTTTGAGCTGAAGACCGTCCAGAAAATGGACGGACGGGAGCTCGCCTCCTGCGTGAAGAAGCCCTGCATCAGCGCGGAGGACGAGTGCTATAACTGCGAATGGTCCACAGAGCTCGAGGTCCCCCAGGCCTTTGATGAGTATGTAAAGGCCTGGTTTTTGCTGAAGGTGATGGCAAAGGAGTGGGGGCTGGGCGACCCGGATGCTTTCCAGTTCAATATCTCTGTCGGCTACGATCTCGCCGGCATCCAGACGCCGAAGGTGGACCGCTTTATCAACGAGATGATGCACGCGGGAGAGACGGAGAGCTTCCAAAGCTGCAGGACCTGGCTCCTCAAGAACCTGGACCGCTTCGAGCATCTCAAGAGGGAGGACGTCGAGGCGATCCGGGAGGATATCGTAAATTCCGTGACCGTCTCCACCCTGCACGGCTGTCCCCCCGAGGAGATCGAGGCGATCGCCTCCTATCTGATCACGGAAAAGGGACTGCACACCTTCGTAAAGTGCAATCCCACGCTGCTCGGCTATGAGAAGGCGAGGGAGCTTCTGGACAGCATGGGCTACGACTACATCCAATTCACGGACCTCCATTTCCGGGAGGATCTGCAGTATCGGGATGCCGTCCCGATGCTTCGGCGTCTCAAGGCCCTCGCGGAGTCAAAGCATCTCAGCTTCGGCGTAAAGATCACGAATACCTTCCCCGTCGATGTGAAGAATCATGAGCTCCCCTCCGAGGAGATGTATATGTCCGGGAAGTCCCTCTTCCCGCTCTCTCTGTCCGTAGCGAGGATGCTCACGGAGGACTTTGGCGGAGAGCTCCGGATCTCCTACTCCGGAGGCTGTGACTTTTTCAACATCAAGGAGGTCGCGGAGAGCGGCATCTGGCCCGTGACCATGGCCACCACCCTCTTAAAGACCGGAGGCTACCTCCGCTTCATCCAGATGGCGGAGCTCCTGGATTCCGAGAAGGCCGTGGAGTGGAAGTTCGTCTCCCTCTCCGCTGTCGATGCCATCCTGAAAAAGGCCGTCACGGATCCGCATCTCTTAAAGCCGATCAAGCCGATCCCGAATCGGAAATCCGAGGACTCCGTCCCCCTCGTCGACTGCTATACCATGCCCTGCCGGAACCGCTGCCCGATCCACCAGGATATCACAGGCTACGGAAGGCTCGTGAAGGAGGGGGCCTATCGGGAGGCGCTCGAAGTGATTCTGGATAAGAATCCGCTTCCCTTTATGACGGGAAGGATCTGTACCCACAGCTGTCAGACTGCCTGCACGAGGAATCACTATGAAACTGCCGTGCAGATCCGAAACAATAAGCTCATCGCCGCAAGAAACGGCTATGAGGCCGTGCTTCCGACGCTGAAAAAGGGAGCGGCCTGCGGGAAAAGGGTCGCCGTCATCGGAGCCGGTCCCGCGGGAATCGCCGCAGCCTTCTTCCTCGCAAGGGCCGGGGCGGAGGTCCATGTCTATGAGGAAAACGAGCGGGCGGGCGGTGTCGTGAGCTACATCATCCCCTCCTTTCGGATCGATGAGAAGGAGATCCAGAAGGATGTCGGGCTCGCGAAGTCCTGCGGCGCCGTCTTCCACTTCGGGCAGAGGATCGAGGATGTCGAAGCGCTCCGGGAGAAGGAGGGCTTCGACGCCGTAATCCTCGCGATCGGAGCGCACCGGGAGATGCCCCTTCCCCTGGAAAAGGGAGAGGCGGAAAACGCGCTTCACTTCCTCCGCCGCTTTAAGGAAGAGGAGGGAAGGATCCGCATCGGGAAAAATGTCGTGATCGTCGGCGCGGGGAATACCGCGATGGATACCGCGAGGGCGGCGATCCGATGCGAGGGCGTGGAAAAGGTCTTTCTCGTCTATCGAAGAACCAAGAGATACATGCCGGCGGACCAGGAGGAGCTCGAGGAGGCCATCGAAGACGGCGTCCTCTTCCGGGAGCTGCTCTCCCCCTTCACACTGGAAAACGGAGTTCTCCGCTGTCATAGAACCGTCCTCTCCGAGATGGAGGAGGGCGGAAGGAGATCCGTGCGGGAGACCGGGGAAGTCGTCGAGATCCCCTGCGACAGCCTCATCGCCTCGATCGGAGAGGGAGTCGACGGCTCCTTCTACGAGAAAAACGGCATCCGCACGGACCAAAAGGGCCGTCCCGTCCTGGAGCCGGAGAGCAATGAGACCAGCGTAAAGGGGGTCTACGCCGCAGGAGACGGCGCGTTTGGCGCCTCCGTCATCGTGAAGGCCATTGCGAACGCAAAGCTCGCCTCTGAGGCGATCCTGAATCAAAGAATCGGGACGGATCGCCCCTCCCGCTCGAGCGCGGAGGAGATCCACGGGAAAAAGGGCATCCTCTCAGAGGCGCCGGAGGCGGGGAAGGCGGACAGCCGCTGCTTAAGCTGCGACTATATCTGCGAAAACTGCGCGGATGTCTGTCCGAACCGCGCAAATGTCTCGATTTCGGTTCCCGGGGAAGAGATGCGCCAGATCATCCACATCGATTCCATGTGCAACGAATGCGGAAACTGCAGGACCTTCTGCCCTTATGACTCCGCTCCCTATAAGGATAAGTTCACGCTCTTTCGGAACGCCTCGGATATGGCGGATTCCACGAATGACGGCTTTTTCTTTCAGGACAGCGAGGGCAATGCGCGCGTCCGTCTGGGCGGGCAGGAGATGGACTACCGGGTCGGAGACAGAAATTCCCGGCTTTTCTACCGGATCGCGGAGCTCGTGGATACGGTCTTTCGCGACTATCCCTATCTGATCTAAGACGCTCCCCGCAGCTTGGGAGCCCGGGGAAAGACTGCCATAGATCCGCTTGTAAACGCCCACGCCGAGAGGATCGGCGCTGCTATGGGAGTATGGCGTAAAGAAAGGAGCAGGCTATGATTTTGATAAAAGGCGGCACATTGGTGACAGCGGAGCGAAGCTTCCCCGGCGATCTTTTCCTGTGCGGCGAGCGGATCGAGAGGATTTTTTCCGAATCGCAGAGAGAGGAGGAGGAGCGCTTTCTCTCCTCTCTTCCCGAAAAAGCGGAGACTCTGGATGCGAGAGGAAAACTGATCTTCCCGGGCTTCATCGACGCCCACACCCATTTCGACCTGCATGTGGCCGGAACCGTGACCTGTGACGATTTCGCCTCCGGCACAAGGGCCGCGCTGAGCGGCGGCACAACGAGCATCGTGGACTTCGGCACACAGTACAAGGGAGAGACCCTCGAGGAGGGCTTCCACAACTGGCAGAAAAAGGCGGCCGTCGGCGCATCCTGCGACTACGGCTTCCACATGTCCATCACCGACTGGAACGAAAGGACCAGGGCGGACTGCCGGAGAATGATGGAGGAAGGGCTCAGCACCTTTAAGCTCTACATGGCCTACGATATCCAGCTAAGCGACGAGACGATCTTTGAGATCCTCGTCCGCCTGCGGGAGCTCGGAGGCATCACCGGTGTGCACTGCGAGAGCTCCGGTCTCATCGCGGCTCTCCAGAAGGAGCTCGCAAAGGACCCGAAAAAAAGGAGAAGCGTCTCCTCCCACTATCTCTCCCGCCCGGATGACGCGGAGGCGGAGGCCATCAACCGCCTGCTCTATCTCGCGGACATGGCCCACGCCCCGGTCATCGATGTTCACCTGACCTGCGAAAAGGGTCTGAATGAGATCCGCGCGGCGAGAAGGCGGGGACAGACCGTCTTTGCGGAGACCTGTCCTCAGTATCTCACGCAGACCCGGGAGCTCTATGATCTCCCGGGCTTTGAAGGCGCAAAATATGTGATTTCACCCCCTCTTCGGGAAAAATCCGATCAGGAGGCACTCTGGAAGGCGCTCCGCGAGAAGGAGATTCAGACCGTATCCACGGACCACTGCGCCTTTACGAGAAAGCAAAAGGAGCTCGGATTGGAGGATTTCCGAAAGATCCCCGGCGGGATGCCGGGCGTGGAGACAAGGGGAGAGCTGATCTATTCCGAGGGCGTAGCCAAGGGGCGGATCAGCAGGGAGCGGATGTGCGCCGTCCTCTCGGAGAATCCCGCAAAGCTCTACGGCCTCTATCCGAAAAAGGGAGTGCTCCAGGAGGGAAGCGACGCCGACATCGTGATCCTGAACCCGGAACGGAGAAAGACGATCAGCATAAAAAATCAGGTCTCAAAATGTGATTATGCGCCGCTCGAGGGGATGGAGGTCCAGGGTGTCATCGAAGAGGTCTACCTCCGCGGGACGCTCAGCGCGAGAGAAGGGAAGGTCCTCTCCGAGGGGCGCGGCCAATACCTTAAGAGAAAGCCCTTCGAGCCGGTGCTCTAAGCCTTGCTGCCGCTGCTGTCTCGCGGTGCGGCAATGGCTCCAGCTCCCCGCTCCAATTCCCTATCCTTTGGGATTTACGCATATACTTTCCCGTCAGGCAGACAAATGCCGGATGCTTTGTACCGGCATCCGGCATTTTAGCGAAACAGGAGCATAAGCCTTCGGAGCAGCTCAGAGCTTTTCCCTCTCACAAAATGCGCTCACGGCCCGGCGTATGGAAGGGCTCTCCCGCGCTCTCCTCCACTGAACTAAAATGGAGCAGAGCCTCTAAAACGCCGCCTCCGACTGCGAGCGCCTTGTCGGAGACGGTCTTATAATCCGCGCTCTCTCCCCTCGGATCGACATCCCCGCATTTCATCCCCTTACAGACAGGGATTCCGTCCTGGAGGAGTCCCCGGAGCATGCCGGGGATCTCTGTCTTTAGAGGGACATCATCCACATAGGCGACCGTCTCCCCCTTTGCAACGAGCTGCCCGATTTCTGCTAAGGAGCGGAATATCCCCTCCGCCAGGGAGCGGAGCACCCTCTCCGCGGAGACTCCCGCGATATTTCCGGGGACTCCGGTATTGGGGATCGCCGCGCCCCGGTAGATCGCCCTTCCGAGCGTGTGTCCCCTCTTCGTCTCTATGACCGCGTGGCAGTCGATCCCCGCGAAGAAGCCGGGCCCTACTCCCAGTACGATCGGAGCGTCCGTCCGGGAGGTTCCGAGATTCCGCTTTGCGAGGATCGCATCCACGACGGCGTCCGGTCTCAGCGCGCGGATGCTCTCCTTCCCGCTGTCTACGAGAACCGCGATTTTCCTCTCCGAGAGAATTTCTCTCACATCCTCTATGCTCTCCGCCCTTTTTGCGCTGATCTCCTCCACCGTTGCGCTTCCGAGCCTCACCGCCTCGGAAAATGCGACGCTTCGCCGCACCGCGGTCGGCACGGCGAGATCCGACATCACAAGCTCCATCCCCGCCCGGTAGAGCCGGACCGCGATGCCGCTCGCGATATCCCCTGCCCCTCTGATATAGACAAGCATCTTACCTCCCTCCCGCCCCGCTTTCTCCCGGAAAAGGGCCTATGCATTAAACGCACGGACTTTATTTTTTTCGGAACGAACCGTAGGAATGCCCCGGATGGATCCCGCCCCGGGCGGCCGCAAGCTCGCTCACCGTGACAAGCTGATAGCCTCTCCTTGTGAGCTCCGGGATCAACAGCTCCGCGGCCTCTGCGCTCTGCGGATAGATGCTGTGCATCAATATCACGTCCCCGTCCTTCACCTGGCTCAGGACCACCTTCACCGTATTTCTGCTGTTCCGGGTCTTCCAGTCCAGCGTGTCGATGCTCCAGAGGATCGGCGCGTATCCCATCTCCGTCAATGTGCTCTTGCACTGCCCGCCGGTCGCCCCGTAGGGCGGGCGAACCAGGGTCGGAGCATGTCCCCCCGCCGCGCGGATCGCATCATTGGTCTTTTGAATGGAATTCCGAACTGCGGCCGAGGAGAGCTTTGAGAGGTTTTCATGCGCCCAGCTGTGATTTCCAAGCTCACAGCCGTCATCCGCCATTCTCTTTACCACCGCGCTGTGACGGGCGACGAGATTTCCCACCATGAAGAAGGTCGCGCGAGCCTTGTTCGCTTCCAAAGAGCTCAGGATCCGGTCCTCATATTTCCCGGGGCCGTCATCGAAGGTGAGGGCGACCATCGGCCGGTCGGGGTCCACAGCGCTCTGGGCGCTCTGGGCCTGCCCCACCTCTTCCGCTGTCGGCTGCTCCCCCTTCTTCACGACAGAGACCCGGATGCCGTCGATATGGGTCCCCACTCCGACCTTCCCCGCCTCCTGTCCGTTCATGACCCAGTCCAGCCACTCTCCGTTCACCATGGCCTTCGTGTAGACATCGTAATTCTCCGAGAGCTGTCCGTTCAGCCAGACCTTAAGTCCCTCGAGCGGGACGGCTCCCCCCTCCAGACCAGCGCTCTGGCCGTTCTCCAGCACTCCACTCCAGCCCTGTCCGCTTATGTTGACCTGGTATTGAACCGTTCCGCTCATCCCCTCCGGCTGATGCTTCAGCGCGATCTTCAGCGCGCTCGGAAAGCTGTCCCGGCGGCTCTGGGGCTGATTGTCATTGCTCCAGTCGGACCAGCCCCTCCCGCTGTATTCCAGCGCGTAATAGCACTTGAGATGATGCTGCTCCGCCTCCTCCGCTCTCCCCCTAAGATCCTGGATTTTCCCTCCCAGGAGGAGGAAGGAAAGCAACAAAAAACTTAAGCGAAGCAGCCGAAAAATATATGCCCGCTTCCGAAGCTTCCCCCGATACCCCCACTCTCTCATATAAAAGCCTCCTCATCTCTTCCATCCGCTCCAAAGGCCCGGAGCATTTCCCGCCCCGGGGCGGGGCGTCTCCGTTTCTGTTCCAAAACGTTCCCCGCCCTGAAGCTTTCCTCTTTCCGCAGGGTCTATTATAATGATTCCAGTCTCAAAAATCCGCTGCCTCGGCAGTGTCTCGCAGAAAGGGCAGCTTCCCATGAAAACAGAAAACAGAGCAAATCCAAGACCCCTCTCCGCCCTTCCGGAGCTCCTCTCGATCCCGAGCGGCATCTGCTCCGTGATCGGGAGCGGAGGAAAGAGCTCTCTCCTTCTTTCTCTCTCTCTGGAGCTCGCAAAAAGAGGGAGGGTGATCCTCGGAACCAGCACCCACATCCTGCCCTTTCCCCACTGCCCCCTCGTCCTCTTCTCCTCCTCCGGAATCTCCGTGCGACCCTCAGCTGAGGCACGCATCCTTAAGGACAGCGAAAAGGAAGCCGAGGTTACGGAAATCTCCTCCTGTCTTGAAGCAGCCTTCTCCCTCTCCCCGCTTCCGATCCTCTGCCTCGGAAGCATGGCGGAATCCGGGAAGCTCTCCCCGCCCCCCGTCCCCTGGAAGGACCTCCTCCCCTACGCGGACTATATCCTGATCGAAGCGGACGGATCCAAGCGTCTCCCGCTGAAGGCCCACGCCCCCTGGGAGCCGGTCATCCCGGAGGGAAATGCGCGGACGATCGCGGTCATCGGGGGGAGCGGACTGGGGCATCCCATAAAGGAGGCCGTGCATCGCCCGGAGCTCTTCCTCTCGATCCTCCGGGAAAAGCTCTCCGAAAATCCCTCCGGCTCAGAAGCGCTCACAGAACGAAGTCCGGTCACGGAGGAGATGGCAGCCCTCGTCCTGGAGAGAGAAGCCCTCTTTGACAAGCTCCTCTTAAACCAGGCGGATATCCTCTCCGCCCCCTCCCTCTCCCGCTTCGCCCTGGCTTTCCGGCGTCCCTTCATCGCCGCAAGTCTCCGGGAGAACTACTGCTTTCCCATGCCCCTAGCGGCCAACTGTCAGCCATAGCGAAGTCTCAGCACCTGCTCGATCCTCCGTATCCCATCCTCCGTATCGACATCCCAGAGCTCAAATTCCCGCTCCGCCTGTACGAGAAGGATCTCTTCCGGCCGGATCAGCCCGTTTTTCAAAATGACCCCCCCGCCGTGGTCTCCGGTCAGATTCTTGAGCTCCGGAAAATACTTTTTCGGGAAAATAACGGGATTTCCGGCCTCTCCGTTAAAGCTTAAGCGGGAAACCTTGTCCGGAAAAAGCGAAAAGGAGGAGGCAAGCCGAAGGAGAGAGCGCTCCGAGAGCATGGGCTGATCCCCGGCCAGAAACATCGCCCCGTCCCAGCGGGACGCCGGACCGGAGGAGAGCGCGTGGCGGATCGTATCGCTTTGCTCCGGATCATTATGCATAATGACCCGGAAGCAAAAGCGCTCCGCCAGCCTCCGAAGCTCCGGAAAGCGCGTCACGACCAGCGGTATATCGAAGCTCACGCCCCCCCGCTCCCGGGAGGGGGAGAGCCCGCTCCCCACCGCCTCCGAGTGGGCACCGCTCCCCGCCTGCGAGAAAAGGAGAGAGGAAAGCGTCTGAAAGATATAGGCGCTCATGGGCTTTCCCCCGAGCTCCTCCATGAGCTTATTCCTGCCAAACCGTCTGCTCCAGCCGGAGCACATCAGCACAAGCCCCAGGACCGGCTCTCCTTCCCCCATCTTCTCCGCCATAAGTCCCTCCTCTCCGCCAAAGATCCGCCCCTCTGAAACAGAGCGAAAGCTCAGCCGCCGTTTTCTTCCTCCGGAGCATATCTCCATCTCTCACTGAAAAATCCCTGCCGAAATCTCCGGCAGCGTCGGTAAATGCAGTCTCCGCGTCAATCCGCCGCGCTCCCGGCTCATACAGCGTCAAGAGCGATTTCCCTTCCCGCAACAAACTTTGCCCTGAGCCTCGTCCCCTCTCCTCCCAGATACACAAGCTGCTCCAGTCTCTCCCGGATCCCCTGCTCCCGCACACTCTCCCTCCTGCCGGAGAGAACAAGGATGTCCGCCTCATAGCCCTCCTCGAAGCTACCCACATTGCCGAAGAAGCTTCCCCCGCCCTTCGTCGCGAGATAGAAGGCCTCCTCGAAGCAAAGCGGACGGAGCGTCTCGTCCATGATCCTCCAGCGAAGCTTGGAGACCGCGATCGCATCCGTGAGCGCGCGGAGCATGGAGAGATTGGCCCCTCCCGCGACATCTGTCCCAAGCCCTACGCGGAGGGAGCGATCAAGATAACGCCGGATCGGCGCGATGCCGGAGGAGAGGTTCGTGTTCGACTGGGGGCAGTGCGCGATATAAGAGCCGCTCTCCGCAAGGAGGGAGAGCTCCTCCTCCGAGGAATAGACGCAGTGCGCCATAACCGTCTTCCCTTCCCCATAGAGAAGTCCCGGGCGCCGATAGGTCTCGCCATAGCAGTCCGCCCAGGGGCAGAGCTCCTTTACCCAGGCAAGCTCCGAGAGATTCTCGGAGAGATGGGACTGCACGGGAAGTCCCATCCGGGCCTTCAGGGTCCCGAGCTCCCGCATGAGCTCATCCGTGCAGCTCGGCGTGAATCGAGGCGTAAGGATCGGAAAGGTCCTCTGAAATCTCCCCGCCGACTCCGAAAGCCATTCCTCCGTGCTCCTCCTGCTCTCCTCCGTCGTCTCTCTCAGAAAGTCCGGGCTGTTCCTGTCCATATTGACCTTCCCGACCATGGTGATCAGCCCGCTCTCATCGAGCTTTTCCATGAGGAGAAGCGTCGCGGGCACATGGATCGTCGCAAAGACCAGGGCGCGGGTCGTGACGCTCTCCCGGAGATCCGAAACGAAATCCGTGTAGGCGCGCTCCGCATAGGAGAGATCCCGGTACTTTGCCTCCTCCGGGAAGGTATTGGTCGAAAGCCAGTCCAGAAGCTCCAGATCCATCCCGGTCCCCCGGAAGCTGTACTGCGGCGCGTGGATATGGAGATCCGTCATACCCGGAATCAGGATATCCTCCCCATAATCCGTAAGGGGAAGGGCGGAAAAGCGTTCCGGAAGCTCCCCCTCCGGGAAAATAGCTCCGACTTTTCCGTCCAATACCAGAAGATCCCCCCTCCGCACACAGCGAAGCTCCGTGCTTTTCACACTATAGCAGATATTTCCTCTCAATACAAAATTCTCTTCCCTCTTCATCTCTCCCTCCGATTCCCACAGCATGCCCTATCCGCCGCCAAAAAGCGCAGCGCTTATATCACCCGGCGGGGACGGCTTCTAATGCTCTCTGCCGCAAAGCCGGACCATAAAACCAAACGGTATCTATCCGCCCGGCGGGGACAGCTTCCAATGATCTTTACCGTAAAGCCATCTGTAAAGCCAAAGCCTACATAATCCGTCCGGCGGGGACAGCCGCCGATATAGAGAAAAGGGCAGTCCTCTCGGACCGCCCTCCCTGTCGTCGCCGTTTCACGAGGAATCCGCCGCTGATCCGGCGGCCTCCCCTGCCTACAGGAACACGTACTTCAGAATGAAAACGATCGATAGAACATACATCAGCGGCGTGACCTCTTTCCCCTTCCCCATCAGGAGATGAAGCAGCGAATAGCTGATGATTCCAAAGGCGATTCCCTCAGAGATCGAATACATGAAGGCCATCGCGCAGATGCAGATAAAGGCCGGAATCGCGCAGAGCGCATCCTCCCAGTCGATCTTCGCGACCTGCTGCATCATGAAAAATCCGACGATGATGAGAGCGGGGGCCGTCGCAAAGGACGGAATCGCGAGGAAGATCGGGGAGAAGAAGAGGGAGAGGGCAAAGAGAGCTCCCGCCACCACGGCCGTAAGTCCGGTGCGTCCGCCCTCCGCGATCCCCGAGGAGGACTCCACGAAGGTCGTGATGGTGGAGGTCCCCAGGCAGGCTCCCGCCGTCGTTCCGATCGCGTCCGCAAAGAGCGCCCCCTTGATGCCCGGAAGCTTCCCGTCCTGATCCAGCATATTCGCCTTGGAGGCGCAGCCGATCAGCGTCCCCAGAGTGTCAAAGATATCCACAAAGAGAAAGGCGAAGACCACGACCAGGAAGTTGAGAGACAGAAGTCCGCTGAAATCCATCTTTAAAAGCGTCGGTGCAAGAGAAGAAGGCATGGAAAGGATGCCGGACGGAATCAAACTGAAGAATTTGAGCTCGGGGTCCGGAACGTAGAGACCGCTGAGCTCACAGAGCACGCCGAGGAGCCAGGTGATCAGAATCCCCAGAAGGATATTTCCCTTGACATTTTTCAGGACCAGAAAAGCCGTGATCATCGTTCCGATCAGAGCAAGCAGTACCGTAATTCCCTCCGTGTGGAAGGTCCCCCCCGTCAGCGCCCCGTGGAAGGAAAACATCGTGACCAGCGTAGCGCCGTCCACGACGATATGCGCGTTCTGAAGCCCGATAAAGGTGATGAAAAGCCCGATTCCGACGGAGACCGCGATCTTCAGTGTCTTCGGAATCGCGTTGAAGATCGCTTCCCGCACATTGGTGACGGAGAGCACGATGAAGATCAGCCCCTCCACGAATACCGCGGCCAGCGCGACCTCCCAGCTGTAGCCCATTCCCATCACCACCGTATAGGCGAAGTAGGCATTGAGCCCCATCCCGGCGGAGAGCACAAAGGGCAGATTGGCAAGCAGCGCCATGCAGAAGGATGCCAGCGCGGAGGCCAGGGCCGTCGCGGTGAAAACCGCTCCCGCATCCATCCCCGTCTCCTTCAGGATGCTGGGATTGACCGCCAGGATATAGGCCATCGTCATAAAGGTCGTAACGCCTGCTATGAGCTCTGTCTTTACATCCGTCTTGTTTTCTTTCAGCTTAAAGAATTTTTCCATTTTGTCGTCCCCTTTTGAAATAGATCATCCCTTCTTGATTGCCGGCGGTACCGACTCCACGACATGTTCATACCGCCCGTTGGTGTTCCGAATTATTTGTATAAAAATACTAGCATATTTTTAAAAAATATGCAATAATATTTCTAAATATTTTTATATGCACCTAAAAAACTTTTTGATTTGCAGGTTCAGTCTCGTTCATCCGCATCGGATCACGCACCGGATCGCCGGATTCGGATTATCGGAAGGAAGGATCATCGGAAGGAAAGGAGAGAAGATGAATGTACAGCGCTATCGGAAAATCGCGAGAGTGACACTGGGAAGGTCCCCGGCGGACCTCGTACTGAAAAACGGAAGAATTCTGAATGTATTCAGCGGGGAGATACTCCCGGCCTCCATCGCGATCAAGGACGGTCTCATCGCCGGCACGGGGGAGGACTTCTTCGGAAAGGAAGAGAGAGATCTCGAGGGGAGGTTTGTCGTCCCGGGCTTCATCGACGCCCATCTCCACCTGGAGTCCACCATGGTATCGCCGAATGAGCTGGTGAGCACCGCCGCGCGCTTTGGCACTACCTGCTTCATCGTCGATCCCCACGAGGCCGCGAATGTGAGCGGCGCGGACGGCATCAATTATATCCTGAACCAGACCTCCCACTCCCCCGCAAACGTCTATGTCATGCTTCCCTCCTGCGTCCCGGCCACGAAGCTGGATGACAACGGGGCGGAATTCAGCGCGGAGGAAATGCGGCAATACGTCCATCACCCGAGGGTTCTCGGGCTCGGAGAGGTCATGGACAACCCTTCCGTGATCTCCGGAGACAAGGCGATGTTCGCAAAGCTCTGCCTCTTCGAAAAGATGATGATCGACGGCCACGCCCCCTTCCTTCCGGAGCGGGAGCTGAGCGCCTATGCGCTCGCGGGCATCCGGAGCGACCACGAAGCCACGAGCTTCGACTACGCGAGAGAGGAGATCCGAAGGGGGATCCACGTCCATATCCGGGAGGGAAGCGCCGCCCACAATCTCCGCGCCATCGTGGAGGGAATCCTGGAGAGCGGCTGCAATACGGAAAACTTCTCCTTCTGCACCGATGACAAGCACATCGAGGACATCCTGAGAGAGGGACATATCAGCTACAATATCCGCCTCGCGATCTCCCTGGGGCTCGACCCGGTCAAAGCCTACCAGATGGCGAGCATCAATACAGCGCGCCTCTACGGCCTCCGTCAGCTCGGGGCGATAGCTCCCGGCTATCAGGCAGATCTCGTCGTTCTGGACTCCCTGGAGGAGGTCTCCGTCTCCTCCGTCTATTTCAAAGGTGAGCTCCTGAGATCCGACGCCGAGCTCCGCATCCGCTCCTGTCCGGTCAGCCTCCGCCACAGCGTACACCTCGATCCCGTGAGCCCGAAGAGCTTCCTGCTTCCGATCCGCCTGGAGGAAACGCCCGTGATCACATTAAACCCCGGCGAGATCACCACCACAGAGGAGAGTGCCGCCCTGGAAAAATGCCGGAACTTCCAGCCCGAGCTCTATCCGGGCTACCTGAAGATCGCCTCCGTGGAACGGCATAAAAACAGCGGAAAGATCGGCTGCGCCGTAGCAAAGGGCTATGGCCTCCGCGGCGGAGCGGTCGCAAGCTCCGTCTCCCACGACTCCCACAACATCCTCGTGATCGGGGACAGCGACGAGGCGATGGCGATGGCCGTCAACGAGCTGATCCGCGTCCAGGGCGGCTATACCCTGGTCTATAACGGAGCGGTCTACGATACCCTCCCCCTTCCCATCATGGGACTGATGAGCGATGAGGGCTATGAGGAGGTCGACCGCCACCTGCAGCACATGAAAAACAAGGCACATGAAATGGGCGTGCCGGAGGGGGTAGATCCCTTCATCACACTCTCCTTCCTCTCCCTCCCGGTCATTCCGGAGCTCCGCATCACCCCCCGCGGGCTCTGCCAGGTGGGAGAAAACGGCCCGAAGCTCTTAAAGCTCTAGCCCGAAAATATCCGAAATCCCGAAGATATCGAAGGCGGATAATCGAGTAAATCGAACGGAAAGGGAGGGGATTAACCCCCGTACGCTCACAGCACCGCACCTAATGGATACGGCGCTTTCCATCGTTGCACGAGAAACGTGCGCCGTCGGGCGAAAGAGAGAAAGGGCGGGGGCCGCGCTCTTTTCCGCGGCCCCC
>NZ_KI273129.1:0-5147 GCF_000469565.1 Oribacterium sp. oral taxon 078 str. F0263
GAGGACGAGCTGTATAGAAGTATTGAGGAATACGCTTATGTCACATACAACCATGCCCGTCCGCATTCATACAACGGATATAAAACACCGTTCGAGGCCCGATATATCGCGTAAAATAGGAGGCAGCTGCCTATTCTGCAGAAGTTGCCCTGCAACTTCTTGGCTGCACACCTGTGCGAGCATACCACTGCGTCAAGGATGCCGCAGGCACGGCCATCCGGACGCTTGTCCTTGACGCAGTGGTATGGGAGTGCTTCCCGTCAGGAACTTCATGAAATTTAAGCCATAAGTGTTACAAAAACACTTGACCAGAACACCATAAAGACCGTTGGAAAAGTTGAGGCAGACGGCATTCAGACAGCAGAGGGCTTTGTTGTTTTACAGGGCAGCCATATATCTCCTATTGACGACAATACGATTCCGGCTGTTGTAAAGGAACGCAGGCAAAAATCACAGATAGATGACGATCATATTCTTCAGGAGGATTTGCTGTTTACCAGCCCATCCTATGCAGCTATGTTCGTTGTCGGTAAGAGTGCAAATGGTCTGACAAGCTGGAAAACGGCAGACGGGCAGACACTGAAATCGCTGGAAGCTGATACAACGGATGAAGCTTAAAGGCAGGTGACGCTTATGACTATAGAAGAAGTTCTCGCAAAGAACGAAAAACAGATATTTGACCGAAAGAGCATACAGATCAAGCCTGTGGATCTGTCGGATACCATTTGCGCTTTTGCGAATGCGGACGGCGGCACGATTGCCATCGGCATATCGGATAAGCACCGCCGGATATAAGGTGTCGATTATCACGAAGAGCAGCTGAATGAAATCCTGCGTACACCGATAGATTTCTGTAATCCGACGGTTCCGATAACTACGGAGATGGTGGAATGCGTCAATTACGAAGGGAAGCCGGATCATGTGCTTTTGATGCACATCGAAGCCAGCCCGTTGCTCCATGCCAATCAGGCAGACGAGGCATTCCTTCGTGTCGGCGACAAAAGCAAGAAGCTGGAATTCAATGACCGCATGACGCTGATGTATGCCAAGGGTGTACGTTATTACGAGGATGAGCCTGTGGCAGACGCCACCATCGATGATCTCGATCTGGATTTTGTGAGAAGCTACTGCAAGCGCATCGAATACACCAAGTCCCCTGAAGAGTATGTCCGGGAGAACAAGAAGTTCGTCACGGTCAAAGATGGGAAGGATCAGGTCTCAGTAGCAGCAATCCTGCTGTTTGGCAAGAATCCGCAGCTCTTCTTCCCCCGCGCCTTTATCCGCTTTATCCGCTACGACGGTACGGAGGCAAAGGTCGGCAAGGATATGAACGTGGTCAAGGATGTGATATTTGAAGGACACATTCTGGAGCAGGTGGAAAAGGCGGTTGACTTCATCAAAATCCAGATGAAGGAAAAAACCTATCTCGGCCATGACAGCATTTTCGTTACCGAGGAAGAATACAGTGAATTCGTCCGCACCGAGATTGTGGTGAATGCCGCTACTCACCGGGATTACGGCATCAAAGGCACGGACATCCAGATCAAGATGTTTGATGACCGGCTGGAAGTGGACAGTCCCGGTACCTTTGCCGGGATGGTGAAGAAGGAGAACATCCGCTACACTCACTTCTCGCGGAATCCGAAAATCGCTGCGTTCCTGAAAGATTACGGCTATGTGAAGGAGTACGGCGAAGGCGTTGACCGGATGTGCAAGGAGCTGGAGGCAATCGGTCTTCCCGATCCGGTATTCAACAACAGCACATTCATCCTCAAAACGACGGTTATGAGCGCGGATCGAGATCAGAGGAATGCCGGAAATGCGAGGATTGAGTCTGAAAACGCGAGGATTGGAGAGGAAAACGCGAGGATTGAAACGTCGAATCCGTGGATTGATGCAAAAAATGCGTGGATTGAACATATCAGAAGCCTGCACGAGAAGGGGATGATGACGGCCATCACATCAACTGCCATCATTGCAGTGCTGGAGGATCTCAGGGAAAACCAGGTAATCGGCACACAGGATGTGCAGAAAATCCTTGATTGTAAGGAAACTAAAGCACTTCGCATTATTACGGAGATGAAAAAGGCTGAGGTCATCGTCGCAGTTACCGGTCAGGGCAAGGGCAGATATATTTTGAATGACAAAAGCTGAGGTTGAAAATGAGTACATTGTTAGAAACGGAAAACTGAAATGACGATGGACATGGCAATGGATGTCCACAAAAATTCATTGGATGAAGATACCAGAAGATTCGTGCCGGATGAAGTTTTTGAGACAGTTGAGGATGCGAATGAAACACTGGAATTTCTGATATCTCAGTATGGATCTACGGAAGGGCCTCTGGTTTATGCTGTAATCACAAAAGATGAGAATAAAAATATCGGCTATGTCCAGCTGGTTCCCATCGAGGACGGCAAGTGGGAAATCGGATACCATGTGACAAAGGCATTCACAGGGAAGGGCTACGCAACAGAAGCGGTATCAGCTTTTCTTCCTGTGATTGCGGAGCAGGTCGGAATATCGGAAGTCTATGGGATTCGTCTTCTTGAAAATGTTGCATCTGGACGTGTATTGGAGAAATGTGGCTTTCAGACTTTCTTTACCGGAGAAGGCGCATATCACGATGGAGTCCATGAAATTAGCAAAAGTATCTGGAAGGCTTGAGCGACAAGTTGGAGGCTGAATGAAATGATCTTACCTGAAGAAAAATACGAACTGGACGGAAAAGAGATTTTGCTTCGCAGCGCAAATGAGAATGCCGATGATGCCAATATGCTGATCGACTATCTCAAAACCGTCACCGGAGAGACGAGATTTTTGATGTGCGAGCCTGATGAGGTCAAATATACTACTGAAGGTGAGCTTAGTTTTATTAAGGAACACAATGAGTCAGAGAACGGTTTATTGATACTCGCGTTCGTTGATGGTGAGTATGCCGGAAATTGTTCTTTTGAAGGAAAGGCAAGCAGCCGCAGGGCAAAACATCGTGCTGGGATAGGGATTGCCTTGTTCCAGAAGTATACGGGCTTTGGTCTTGGAAGACTGCTGCTGGAAGTCCTGCTCCAAAAGATAAAAGAACAAGGGTATGAACAAGCAGAATTGACTGTGGTCGGCGGAAATGACAGGGCTTACCATCTGTATGAAAGCTTGGGCTTTAAAGAGTGCGGACGCATTCCCAATGCGAACAAATATGATGATGGGACATATAGCGATGACATTTTGATGGTGCTGCCGCTGAAATGAACATCCGTGATACCTTTTAACGATACCAAACATTTTAACGATGGCAGAAGGGGGTGTCACTTTTGAGCGAAGCAACAGCTACAGCGTACAAATTTATACCGACAAGGCGCACCTCTGCAAGGGTGCCAAAGTGGCGGAAAGCCCAGAAATCAAGCGGTTTCCGAGCTGTTTCCACACATAATCCTTGTATCAAAGATAACGTCTTGATAGACCTTGCCTGCGGAAGCGTATGATTTTCTCTTTCTGTTCCTTGGTCATAAAAATCACCTCCTACAGGTAGCTCACGGGAGAGCGAAAAATGAACCCCCTAAAATAACAAAGACCTGTGAGCGTCCGAAGACGTCCACAGGTCAAAAAGAAAGCCGTATCAAATTCTGCTTGCGTAGTCGAGTGAAATCCATCCTGCGCCGCTCTTGATCCGTCCCCAGCCTGCGGTCGAGCCTTTGCCAGACTTCACCTCCACGATGGTGTAAATGCCGACGGGGATATACTGCGTCCTGTCGTAGTCCGTCTCCGGTCTCTTGCGGATGTTCAGGTCAGGCTTCCCTGGGCATAGATCAATTTTCTATCATTTTGATTTTCACATGGCCTCACTGTGAGGGAAGAGGGGAATCCGGCTTCAGATAATCCTCCAGTCTGCGCATATTTCCTGCGCCGTTTGAAAGCAGCGCGGAGCATTTTTACAGAAGGCGGTATTTGGGAGATTAGAGGCATTGGCAGTGGGCTGCGGATATCCCAAAGATCGTGTCGCTGTCGATCTGGTCCCGGGAGCTCAGAAGAGCGGAGCTTCCGCCGTCCGCATAGGCTCCGTGATCCGGATAATGGTTGTGGATTCTCTTTCTCATATCACCCATTACAAAGGCCTGCATCCCAACCTGGACACTGCCATCGAATGGCTGAGCCGTTATACTCTGACCGAACTGGAAAACGGCAGGAATATCATAGATGGGGACAAGGTTTTTCTCAGCATTATGGATGCCGAGCTGCGGGATGCCGAGGCCGCAGCCTTTGAATACCACCGCCGCTATGCGGATTTACAGTTTGTCCTAAGCGGAAGTGAGCATTGGGGCTTCACGGAAGAAGCGGAGTCGAAGGGCGATTTCCATTTCACCGAGGACTGCGGCTTCGCCTCCGGTCCGGAGAACGCCGGGGGCATTCTGAAAAAAGGGTGCTTTGTCCTCTTCTTTCCCGGTGAGCTGCATAAGCCAAGCTGCAGAGCCCCTGCCTGCACCCATGTTCGAAAAGCAGTCATCAAAATTCTGATGGAATAATCGAAAATTTCAGCGGATAATATTTAGAATATATAATATGTGAAAGTGGGAAATGTCAGTCCATCGGATGCATTTTTTCCCACTTCTCCCTGTTTTCCCTATATTTCTTTTTGAGCTTATCACACAGCCAAACAATCATGTCAAGAACGAACAGCCCTGCCGCCGCACGAAGCACAGTGCCGATGAGCAGTGGACCCAAGAAGCCGGAAGAAATATTAGTATCGATAACGATGTCATGTAACGCATATATCGTGATAACAGCCGCGAGTGCACCATCTGTACACGCAAAAATCACATAGGCAGAGGCGTTTGCTTTGATCTCTTTCACAATAGCGATCATGATAAGGCAAAGGCATAAAATATACAGCACGGGGATTAAAAACATAGACCAGAAGCTGAATATGTCCCATAAAGGTTCCGCAAACTTCGATAGCTTTATGATCTTCATCATCCCCGCCACGGCACAGGTACATGAAATGGCTATCGCGAAGGAAGCGAATGCTCTATCCCAATATTTCGGCATGTCTTTCCCTTTCTGTCATAGACACCAAGCCCGAAAAATAAGCCACTCAAGCTTCTCTTTAAAATTTCTTTACGCTTCCCTGGGCATAGATCAATTTTCTATCATTT
>NZ_KI273129.1:5247-45291 GCF_000469565.1 Oribacterium sp. oral taxon 078 str. F0263
CGGCTTCAGATAATCCTCCAGTCTGCGCATATTTTCTGCGCCGTTTGAAAGCAGCGCGGGGCATTTTTACAGAAGGCGGTATTTGGGAGATTAGGGGCATTGGCGGTGGGCTGCGGAGATCCCAAAGATCGTGTCGCTGTCGATTTGATCCCGGGAGCTGAGAAGAGAAGAGCTTCCGCCGTCCGCATAGGCTCCGTGATCCGGATAGAGAGTGTGAACCGAATGGGTTTTCATCTGGATATAATGAGCTCCGAAAATGCACAGGGCGGACTCCCCGGGTGGGATAGAAATCCTGAGCTTCCTGCCACCCTGTGCAAAAGAAAGAATAGTTTTAAGCAATCGGGAAAGCGGCTTCCTCGTTCTCTGAAGATCTCGAGGAGACGCGCCCCGAAGCTCGGCCGGGAAGACGGACAAACTCCGTCTGTCTTGGGACTCAGAGATCGTCCCGAAGGAAAGCCGGTATCAAAAAACAAAGGGGAAGCGGCAAAGGACCGGATGAAAAAGGGCCATACCGGAGACCCCGGCATTACGGATCGAAAAGCTTTAAAAAGCTCCCGGGAGATATCGGCTCCAAAAACTGCCGTCGACAGTGAAAAACGAATTCGTTGTCCCTAGTATAAGGGATGGAAAGGGCTAAAGCAAGTGCTGAGATTATTTTCGTGAAAACAGAGTTTTTTCAGGTATTTTGCCATTGGAAAAGCACAATTTCTCTTCCGGAGTGGTAGAAAATCACCGAATCCGGCACAGACGATAAACCGATCTGTCAATTCTACAGAATCTATGTCTTCCTCAAGCTCCGCCTTATCGTCATACCAGAATGCAAGCTTACGGGCATCACACGTAAGCTCAGCATTTAGCCAGTCTATGATTTTTTTAAATCAAGTTCTCCCATCCGACATTACTCCTCTTTCTTCAGCACTTCCCACTTCCCTCCTCGCGCAGGTCCATGTCTGATCAGCGCACCTTCTTCGCGCAGATCCTTTATATATCGCTCGACTGTACGCTGTGCTACTGATAATGTTTTGGCAATGCCGGCCGCAGATATCTTATTGTCGGCCTTGATCAAACAAAGAATTGTATTCTTAATATCACCGTCAATCTCCATCTTTTCATCGACAGTTTCTCCGACATTCCCGACAATTTCTCCGTCTTTTCCGACATCAGCATCACTTTTTGCCCCACCAGCCTCAGAATTGCCCCCGTTGGAACGATAAACTGTCACCTTAATACCGTCACCAAATTCTTCGAATTTCGGTTGCGGAAGTCCCATCTCTTTACAACGCTTAAAGAGACGCGGCAAACCTGTGCCCCACCCTTCCATTAGCTTCATATATTGGAAGGCCTCTGCGATTGCCTTATTTCGGCACTTTGATTTACCGCTCATAGCCTCCGCTGCGCTTAATCCCGCGTACAACATCCCGGGAGAATCTATTTCCATACGATCATCGAAAATCGACACCTGAATACTTGCCGGATCTACATAGCTGCGATGCAGAACTGCATTTGTAATGATTTCACGAATAGCACTTGTTGGAAGCTCGTAAATATCCTGCCGGTAAAGACCATCAATCACTGCACCTTTATTCGTATGACGCAGAACAAATTGATGCGCCTCTTCGATCTGCTCCTGAATCGCTCCACGGAACTCTTTGCGATCGATAAAATCGACTCTGTCAGTTCCCTTAAAAAGAGCACACTGAATCTTCACGTAACGTTCTTTGGGATTCGTCAATAACGTAAACGCTCTTGTCGGAACATATCTCCCTTCTTCTTTTCGTATGATTCCGAAATCCTCCAGCTTTTCGACAGTCAGTTTATGAATGGCAGTTCTCTCTTCCGTACTTTTACTATTGCTCAGCGCCATTTGATACATGCTGTCCATCAAGGCCCGGGCAGCTTCCGTATCATAATACCGGCCGATCTCCCACAGTGTATCGTAGGACATATGCATACCTTCCATTTCCAGTTCCTTCAAACGAATTTCGCCTGCAGGACGACTGGTTCCGTTGATTCGCACGTAAGTCGATTGTTCCTTAGCAATCGATTTCAAATAGTAAGGTCTGTTTGGTCCCGGGAAAACTTCAACTTCAAGAACTGTTTCTCCATCCACAGTCTTTGCTGTGATTTCTGTATAAATCTGTGGCGTGCAGGCATCAGAAATCATATTGGAAATGGCATCGGAAAGCTTGAATGGATTCTGATCCCCCAAACCAACGACCTTTCCTGTTTCATCTTCCACGCCCACAATGGTCTTTCCTCCGGAGGTGTTGGCAAAGGCAATGATATCCTTCAAAAACTTCTCATGCTTCTTCGGAATCTCTGCCTTGAACTCAACGTGCTTATCCTCGCCGAATATTTTTTTCTGAACGATCACATCAACCACCTCCCCTTACTCCTTAGACACGATATTCTTCGTGTCCACATCCCCAGCACCGGTTTGAAGTCAAAAACCGTTATTTGACGATCCGTTTGGGGCTTATACCTGATATTTTTTCCAAAAAATGCAAGGCTATTCTGAAATCATCTGTTTTTATTTGCATTTATTATATCATATATAGAATATAAAATAAATAATCCAAGGAGATATTGGGATAATCAGCATACACTGGCTATTTCCACATTCCAGCGCTGCAAAAAGCTGTAAAGAAGATGGCGGAGCCGCACGGGAAAGATAAAAGTCCTGCCTTCCCTGTCGTAAGACAGGACTCGAAGGCAGGACTCGGTTCTTATTCTGAAGTGATTTTACATGGCTTCACCGCTTCAAGGCAGGGCAGCACTCTCAGTCGACGACTCCCTTTTGCAGGATGACATTGGCATAGAGCGCCCGCTCGGAGCTTGCGATGATGAGGTAGGCTTCTGATGCTTCTTTATAGAAGCGGAAGCGCTCGAGATGTCCGATCCTTTCTTTCTCCCCCGCACTCCCCTTGGAGCCGGCCGGATTCGCTCCCCGCGTTTCTCCCTCATGTTTCGCCACAATCCTTCGGAAGCTTTCCCAGATCGGCGTCTCCGCCTTGTCTCCCGGGACCTTTTCCATGAGGAGAACCGGCTGCTCTGCATAGTGGTCCAGCGGGAAGAGCGCGAGCACCGCATCCAGGAGCTCTTCCGCCCCGCAGCCGTCCATGCGGATCACCTTGGCATTCTTCCCGATGGACTCCGCGGGAAAGTTTCCGTCCGCTATGACAAGTCTGTCGGAATGCCCCATTTCACAAAGTGCCTTCAGAAGCTCCGGCGACAGTATTTTCGGAATCCCCTTCAGCATCACTCCTCCTAAACTCTACTCATAGAGACAGGGCTTGATCTCGCTGTCATCCATGTTGTTCTTGTCATACCACTTCGCCCCGGTGTCCACGTCACTTACCGCCTTTCCGTCCGCGGCTTCCACGGCGAGCTTCACGGCCTGATAGCCGATCTGCACCGGATCCTGTGTGACAGCGCCGGCGAAGAGTCCGGAGCGGACCGCGTCCAGAAGCTTTGCGCCCGCGTCGAAGCCGACCGCCACGACCTTTCCCTCTCCGATCTTATCCAGGCCCTCATTTGCGGTAATAATGGCATTGCTCGCAAACTCATTGGAGCCGTAGACCGCGATCAGGTCCTCCTTTTCCAGGATAGCGGATGCCACCGCTGCTGCGTCCGCATCCTTGACCTCAGCGGGGATTCCGACATCGAGAATGAGCTTCGCACCGCTCTTTTCCTTTTTCAGGCTGTCATGTCCCTCGACGGATACCTTGTCCTCTCCGACCTTCTTCGTCATCTCATCCACGAAGCCCTTCGTCCTCGCCACGATGGACTGAGAATTCGACTCCTGGGCGATGACGCCGATCCGCACCGGCTTTTCCCCGTCCAGCTTGTCCTTTATGAGCTCGTAAAGCTGATCGGCCGCAAGGGCACCCGCCGCCGTATTGTCGGTCGCCGCGTTTGCCTTGATCGCTCCCGATGGGGCATCCGGCACGCCGGAGTCAAAGCCTATGATCGGGATATCCGCGTTCATCGCGCTCTCGATGGAGGAGAGGCAGGCCTTGGTGTCCAGCGCCGCGAGGCAGATCGCAGTCGGCTTCTTCGCGATCGCGGCATCCAGATACTCGATCTGCTGCGCGATGTTGGATTCCGTATCCGGCCCCTGGAAGGTCACATCGACATTGAATTCCTCCGCCGCCTTCTTCGAGCCCTGCTCCACAGCCTTCCAGAACTGGTGCTGGAAGCCCTTTGCGATCACGTCGATATGCCGCTTTCCGCCGGCTGCCTCACTCCCCGAGCCTCCCTCCTCTGAGCTCTTTTCGGAGCTGTCCGCCGCTGCCTTCGTGCTCCCCGCATCGCTTCCCGAGGTGGAGGCGCCGCTCCCGCCGCAGGCCGCAAGCACTACGGCTGCCGCTGTCATCATTGCCAAAATACTTTTTTTCATCACTTTTCCTCCTGATATAATATGAACGCCGACGATATCGGCAATGCCATGTAAGTCTATCAGTCCGACGTTTTCCAGTTTATAAAAAGGCCATCCGCGCACCCGATGTTCAGAGATTTGAGAGCTCAAAATCGCTTGCGCGCCGCCGGACGCAACAGTCGGTGTGAAAGCAGCGGAAGAACATCCATACCGATTGCGAATCCCCTCAGGCGACACGCAGCGAAATTCCTATCCTCTCTTTCTGTTCAGGATGTCCATATAGACCGCAAAGATCAGGATCATCCCCGTGATGAAGAGCTGGTAGTGCGACTGCACGCCGATGTAGGGGAAGCCGATCTTTAAGACAGTCATGATAAATACGCCGATAATCGTGCCGAAGATGGAGCCCACACCTCCTGATAGGGAGGTCCCGCCGATCACGATGCCCGCGATGGCGTCCAGCTCAAAGCCGTTTCCGGTATTCGGCTGGGCCGTCGTAAAGACCGCCACATAAGCGATGCCGGCGAGGGCCGCGAAAATGCCGGAGAGGACATAGGCCAGCGTCTCATACCTTGCGATATTGATGCCGGAGAGACGGGTCGCCTCCTTGTTCGATCCGATGGATAGGATATATCTCCCGGCCTTCGTCTTATTCAGCACAAGGGCCATGACGGCGGAGAGCAGGGCGAGAAGGATGAAGCCGGTCGGGAAATTCTTCGGCAGCACGCCTCCCTCCCTTGTGATCATGAAAAATTCCCGAAACCACGCGCCCGGCGCGTCCCCCTGCGGGAAGGAGATGGTCTTCGTCTTCGATACGATAGATCCCAGGCCCCGGGACATCATCATGGTCCCGAGCGTCGCGATGAAGGCGGGAAGTCCCATCCTGGATACCATGATGCCGTTCAGAAGGCCAAAGAGCGCCCCGGTGAGCAGCATCACAAGGAGCACGGCCCCCATCGGGAGTCCCCTCTCCATAAGCGTCCCGCCGATCAGGGCAGAGCAGATCGCGACGGTGCCGATCGAGAGGTCGATACCCCCGGTCGAGATCACAAAGGTCGTCCCGATCGCCATAAAAGCGACATAGTAAGCGGATTTTGCGATATTGGTGAAGGTCGTCGCCTTCATGAATTTCGGAGTGATCAGCGAGAAGGCGATACAGATGACGAAGAGCGCAAGCAGCACTACCGCCTGTTGATTGGACCAAAGCTTTTTCATTTTCTCATTCATTCTTTATCTCCTTCGCGCCTGGTCGCGGATTCCATGATGATCTCCTGGTTCACCTCGGAGATGTCCAGCACCCCCGTCACCCGTCCCTCGCACATCACAATGACGCGGTCGCTCATTCTCAGGATCTCGGGAAGCTCTGAGGAAATCATGATGATGGATTTCCCCTCCTCCGCGAGATTTTCCATGAGCCGGTAGATCTCGCTCTTCGCCCCGATATCGATGCCGCGAGTCGGCTCATCGAAAATAAGGATATCACAGTTTCTGACGAGCCACTTCGCGATGACGACCTTCTGCTGATTCCCCCCCGAGAGCTTCCGGACGAGCTGGGAGACAGAGGGCGTCCTGGTCTTAAGCTCTCTCACATAATTCTCCGCGCAGCTTATGGATTTCTTTCTGTCGATGAAAATCCCCCTCAGGAAGCGGTCCAGACTCGCGATCACCGTGTTTTCCTCCACGGATTGATCGACGATCAGTCCGAAGCGCTTCCGGTCCTCTGAGAGATAGCCGATTCCGGCTCTGACAGCGTCCTCCGGTGTCCGGATCTCCGTCTCCTTTCCGTTTACGAAGATCCTTCCGGAGTCCCTGCGGTCCGCCCCGAAGAGAAGCCTCGCCACCTCGGTCCTGCCGGCCCCCATCAGGCCGGAGAAGCCCAGAATCTCCCCCTTTCGGAGAGAAAAGCTCACATCCCTCACATGCTTTCCGCGGTTCAGATGCTCCGCCCGGAGTACCTCCGGCGCATCCTTTCCGACTCTCGACTCTGTCTTTGGCTCACTGAATATGGTGCGGCCGACCATGAGTCTTATAATATCATTTTTTCCGCAGCTCTCCGTCTCGAGCGTCCCGACGAATTCCCCGTCCCGCATGACTGTAACCCGGTCCGAGATCCGCCGGATCTCATCCATTCGATGCGAGATATAGATCATCCCGGTCCCCTTTTCCCTCAGATCCCGGATCACCTTAAAGAGCTCCTCGATCTCGGACTCTGTGAGCGCCGCCGTCGGCTCGTCGAAGACGATGATCTTCGCTTTTTTGGAGATCGCCTTCGCGATTTCCACCATCTGCTGCTTTCCGACCGTGAGATTTCCGATCTTTTCCGCCGGATCGATCGAGATATTGAGGAGTGAGAAAAGCTCTGCCGCCTTCCTCTTCATGCTCTGATCGTCGATCAGGGCTCCCTTCATGATTTCCTTTCCGATGAAGAGGTTCTGTGCCACCGTGAGATCGTTCATCATATTGAGTTCCTGATGCACGATGACGATCCCTGCCTCTTCGGACTCCGCCGGTCCCCGGTACTCGACCTCACGCCCCAGATAGCGGATCTCCCCCGCATCCTTCCGGTAGATTCCGGTCAGTATTTTCATAAGCGTCGATTTCCCGGCGCCGTTTTCCCCCATCAGTGCGACGACTTCACCGCTTCGCAATTCGAGCTCGGCATTCCGAAGCGCCGCGACTCCCGAAAAGGACTTCGTAATATTTTTCATCGTGAGTATTACTTCGCCCATATAAACTCCTCTGCCCGCTCCCCGGCCCCACTTTCCTCCCGGAAGAGACCGGCAAGCATCGACTCAGCCCCTCGCCTCTTCCGTCTCCCGGCGGATGCTTTTCTTCTGCCCGTAGCTCTTGAATTTCTCCGCCATTTTCTTCATCTCCTGCTCGGAGAGCAGCACCGGGTCTCCGATGCTCTTCGCCTTGACATAGATCTCAGAGCAGTACTCTACCTCTTCGATGATGTTAAAGGCATTCAGGAGGTCTTTCGCTCCGGCGAGGATCCCGTGATTTGCCAGGATCACGGCCTTCCTGCCGGCCATGGCCTTCGCTGCATTCACCGCAAGCTCATGCGTCCCATAGGTCGCGTACTCCGCGCAGCGCACTGTGGGTCCGGCCACCGCGATCATATAATGCGTCGCCGGAAGCTCCCAGTGCAGACAGGCCAGCACCGTCGAATACATCGTGTGTGCGTGGATCACCGCGTCGATGTCCTCTCTCTCCCGGTAGGACAGAAGGTGCATCTCCCACTCAGAGGACGGCGTCCGTTCTCCCTCCACGACCTTTCCCGAAAGATCCAAAATCACGATGTCCTCCGGCCGGATCTCATAGAAGTCGATCCCGCTCGGAGTGAGGGCCACTTGCCCGTTTTTCCGATCGAGGATACTGAGGTTTCCCCCTGTGCCCTTCGTAAGCCCCGCCTCACAGAGCTTCCTCCCGTACCGGACCAGCTCCTCTCTCTCTTTTTCCATCCGCATAGTTCTGTCCTCTTCCTCCTCTTTCCCTCTCCCGCCCCAAAGGAAAGGGAGCGGGAGAGGTCCTGCCGCGGGAATTTCTCCTCGTTTCCCGCTTTAGTGATAGAGCGGCCCGTAATAGGCGCACGCCCTGAAATCCTGCCCCTCCGGATCGGAGCTTCCGAAGCCGTTGAAGGAATGCGGGCGGAAGATGCGCTCTCTCTCCACATTATGGAAGCTGACGGGGATTCGAAGCATGGATGCGAGAGTGATAAGCTCCGCTCCGATGTGTCCGTAGACTGTCGCGCCGTGATTTGCCCCCCACTTCGCCATGACCTCATAGACAGAGCTCGCCGCCTCACCGCAGAGCTTTGGCGCAAACCAGGTGGTCGGCCAAGTGCGGTCTGTGCGCTCATCCAGGATGCGGTGCACCTTTGGATCAAGCACGCAGGTATAGCCTTCCGCAAGCTGCAAGCTTGGACCGACTCCCTCCACGATATTCACGCGGATCATCGTGACCGGCATCTCCGCCTCTGTCTTGAAATGAGAGGAATATCCGCCGCCCCGGAAGTACTCGTAGTTCGCCCGGCACCAGTCCGTCTTCTCGAGGAGAGCATGCATATCTTCGGCACTGAGCTTCCACCACTCCTTCATGCAGCCCTCTCCGGCTTCATTTTTCGCCGCGGCGCTTCCGTCCAGGCAGCTCGCTCCGGAATTGATGAGGTGAATAATGCCGTTTTTCGCCCTCCCCGTGAGCTCCTTTCCGCTGACCCTCTTCACAGACTCCGGGGACCAGTAGGTTCTGACATCGCTGAAGATCGGGGCCTTATTCGTCAAAAGCCAGCCGAACATCATCGCGATGCCGTTTAAGGTATCGTTCTCCGTCGCAAAGGGAATCGGCTGCTTCGGACCGTTCCAGTCCAGGCTGGAGGCCATGATCGCCTCTGTGAAGTCCGCGTTCGGAAGCCAGTCCGTCCACATTCTCTGGCCCTGGAAGCCTCCGGCGAGTCCATTCCGCCCAAGAGCTTCCTCCTCCCAGCCGAGCTCCTTAAGCCTCGGATTTCCCTTCAGGATGTCCCGGACCACGAGGGCATGCTTTACGCAAAAGCTCCACTGCTCCTCCTCCGGGATAAAACGGGATCTTCGGATAATCTCCGGGAAGTCCTTTCCCGCATTGCAGTCGAAGCCCTCCCTGCAGTTTTTCCTGACCCAGGCGATGGCCTTCTCGTATTCCTCCGGATCGTAGATCGAAAGCTGGATGCGCCGGAGGATCTCCGTCATATCGACCCACTCCGTCCGCATGCCGAGGTATTTCTGGAGGAAGTCCACATTGACGACAGAGCCGGCGATCCCCATCGAGACAGAGCCCAGATTGACGTAGGACTGATTCCTCATACTTCCGACCGCGACGGCAGCCCTCGCAAAGCGGAGGATCTTCTCCCGCACATCCTCCGGGATCTCTCTGTCCTCCTTTTCCTGCACCTCATGGCCATAGATGGAAAACGCGGGCAGCCCTCTCTGCGCGTAGGCCGCCATCACCGCCGCAAGATAAACCGCGCCGGGTCGCTCTGTGCCGTTGAAGCCCCAGACAGCCTTTATGGTGAGCGGATTTAAGTCCATGGTCTCCGTGCCGTAGCACCAGCAGGGCGTGACAGTCAGAGTGGCACAGACATTCTGCGTCGAAAAATACTCCTCGCAGCGCGCGGCCTCCGCTCCTCCCCCGATGGTACAGGGCGAGAGCACGCATTGAACGGGGCTTCCATCCAGATAAAAGAGCTCAGACTCAATCAGGCGCTTCGCGCTCTCCGCCATGGCTCTGCACTGCGCTTCCAGCGATTCTCTGACACCGCCCCAGCGTCCGTCGATCGTGGGTCTGATTCCGATTTTTCCGTACATTTTTATCTCCCTTCCTCATAGCTGAAAGCTTCGCTTCTCCCCCGGGCGGTAATGCCTCATCCCGGATTCCGCAAGAATCCGCAGCGCACCCTGCTCCGCACTCTCGATCTCTCCCAGCGCCTGAAGCTGAAGCAGGATATTGCCAAGAGCACTGGCTTCCACGGGACCCGCGAGAAGCTCCAATCCGAGCCGCTCCGCGATGAGTTCGCAGAGAAGGGGAGAGCAGGTTCCGCCTCCAATCATGTGGAGCCTCTCATAACGCCTTCCGCTTCTTTTCTCGACGGCCTCCCTGCAGCTTCGGTATTTCTCTGTGAGGCTCTCATAGATCAGTCGGAAATACGCGCCCTCTTCCTCCGGGAGCGCCTCTCCCCTCTCTAAAAGCCAGCTGTCGATGCTCTCTTTCGCCCCTCTCTCCCCCGCTCCGAATCTCGGATCGGAGAGATCGACAAGCACTCCCCTCCCCGGTCTTTTCCGGAAGGATTCCGCCGCTTCCTCTGTGATTCTCTCATAGGACAGCTTTCCCGCACCATCCTCCTCCCTCTCCGCCTTATACTTTTCCAGGAGGTAAAGGCCCGTGATATTCTGAAAGAGCAGCTTGGAATCCCGATATCCAAGCTCATTGGTGAGGCCGAGCCGACAGGCCTCCCTGCTCCGGTCCGAATGCTCGAGTCTGGCCCCCATCAAGGACCAAGTCCCGCAGCTCAGAAAAAGCGTGTCCTCCCGCCTCGCGGCCTCGGTGATGAAGATCGCGGATGCGGTGTCATGTCCCATGACGCTGATCACCGGGATGTCCAGAGTCCGAAGCTCCGGTATTCTGGAGTTTTTCGTGCTTCCCAGCACGGTTCCGGCTTCCCGAAGCTCCGGAAAGAGCGAAGGAGGAAGGGAAAATCGCTCCGCGATTTCAGCGCTGATTTCTCCGCTCTCGATATCCAGAAGCTGGGAAGTGGACCAGATCGTCCTCTCCCCCGATATCTCCCCGGAGAGAAAATAGAGGAGAAGATCCGGCAGCATGAGAATCCTTCGGGCTCTCTTAAACTGCTCCGGCTCTATCTTCCGGAGGCTGAGAAGCTGAAAGAGTGTGTTGATCGGCATGGGCTCCGCGCCGCTTTTTCGGAAGAGCTCCTCTTGATCCATCCGAAGGAGCGCTTCCCGATATCCCTCGATATGCCGCTCGTCCCGATAGGAGATCGGCTCCACGATGAGCTCTCCCCCTTCATCCAAAAGTCCGAAGTCCACTCCCCAGCTGTCGATCCCGACGGAGGAGATCTCTTCCTGATGCTGCACTATGGTATCCCGAATCGAGGAAAGGATTCTGTCCCATTCCCAGCGCTTCCTCCCATCTTTCTCCACGATCCGATGCTTGAGCCGAAGAAGCTCCTTAAAGTGAAAGCGCTCTCCCTCGATCCAGCTGAGAATCCCCCGAATGGAGGTCGCTCCCATATCGATCGCCAGCACCTTTTTCATCTTCGCACTTTTCCTCCCTCCCGTCCTGCCTCTTTGCCCCCGCCGTTTTCCATCCGGCACAAAGCTCTCTTTTTTATCGCCATAAGGGACACGCATATCGGATTCTCTGTATCGTTGATGCCGCCCTCTAAGCTTTATACCATTTGACATAGATATTTATAAGCCGAGTCTAGCACAGTGATATATTGTTTAAAATATCTTGCCAATCTCTTGGCTTATATTCTTAAATCATGCTATAATCGTTCGTAATTGTTCAAATCCGTTCACATTTTTATACATAATCACAGGAGGAACCGTATCGTGGATCACTACGAGCGAAGAAGGGAGATCCTGAATCTGCTCAATCAAAACGGAGGGCAGTGCAGCGTGAGTTCCCTCTGCAAAAAGCTCTATCTCTCCCGTTCCACGCTTCGGAGGGATCTCCTTCATATGGAAGAAAACGGCCTCATCCTCCGTCACCACGGCGGGATCAGCCTCGCGGAAAACCGAAATACAGAAAATTCTCTGCCCCTTCGCAAAATGAAAAATCCGGAGGCAAAGCTCCGGATCTCTCGTCTCTGCCGGAGCTTCCTCCGGGATCATATGGTTCTCTTTCTGGACTCCTCTTCGACCGTGAGCTACTTAAGCCCGATTCTCCCGGAATTTCAGGATCTTACCGTCATCACAAACGGGATCCATATCGCAGCCGCTCTGAATACCGCGAGCAATATCCGCTGCTATATCTGCCCGGGACTTCTGAAGCAAAAAAGCCTCTCCATCCTGGGAGAGTATTCGACGGAATTCCTGGCGCAGTTCCACGCGGACGCCGCCTTCTTCTCCGTAAAGGCACTCCGGAAAAACGGAGTTTTTGAGGGGGACGATTCTCAGGCTCTTTGTAAGCGCGCCATGCTCAGAAACGCGGAGCAGCGGATCCTGCTCTCCGACCACTCAAAGGAGGAAGCGGTCGGCTATTTCAAGCTCTGCGACTATACGGAGATCAATGAAATCGTGAGCGACGCCCCTTTCCGTCCGGATCTCACGGAGCAGATCGAAAGATCCGGCTGCCGCATCCTCTTCCCCGGAGCAAAAAAAGCGCGGTAAAGCTCTAAGCCCGAGAAAAAAGCCCGCCGGGCCGTAAGGGAAAAGGGCCTGACGGGCAGTAAAGCTCAGGGCAGAATCTCCAGGCTTCCCGATGTGATTCTCCTCCCCGATTTCCGGTCAAAGAGCAGGATATCCTTCCCGTGGATACGGATGGACCTCTCCTCTCCGATCCGGTATTCCGTCTTTCCAAAGATCACGGAGGTCAGAAGGTAGCCGCCCAGGCGAAGCTTCAGGGTCGACTCCATGCCGGTCGGCATCGCGCCGTAGATCACGGCCGGGAGCTCTCCGCTCTCTTCGATCCCGATCGCCTCCGGGCGGACAGCGAGGATGAGATCCTCATTACTGAGGACCGGGTCCTCCCGGATCGATTGGTCCTCCTCTTCCACCCTCTGGATGTGGCAGCGGAAGACCTCATCCTTATTGAGCTTCTCCACCGCCCGCTTTTCCTTAAGCCTCTCGTTCTCTCTCCGAAGGGATTCCTCGGCCTCCTCATCCCTCTTCTTAAACCAGTCCTCGAGAACAAGCGGCTCCTCCGGATGGAAGAGGGCTCTTTTCCCGTCCAGGATCGAGAGCTCCACAGCGCCCTCCATGTTCTGACTCCCCTTCGCCTCGATGAAGTTGATGGAGGGATTTCCGACGAAGTCCGCCGCGAAGAGGTTCTCCGGCAGCCGGTAAACCGTGAGCGGAGGCGCGTACTGCTGCAGTACCCCGTTGTTGATGAGGCAGATCCTCGTCGCGAGCGTCATGGCCTCCATCTGATCGTGCGTCACATAGACGAAGGTGCTCCCGGTCTCGACATGGAGCCTCTGAAGCTCGTAGCGCATCTCGAGGCGCAGCTTCGCGTCGAGATTGGAGAGCGGCTCATCCATGAAAAGGACCTCCGGCTCCGGCGCGAGTGTCCGGGCAATCGCGACTCTCTGCTGCTGCCCCCCGGAGAGCTCCGCGGGATAGCGGTCCATGAACATGCCGATGTTTACGATGCGGGCGACCTCCCGCACCCTGGCGTCGATCTCCTCTGTGCAGAGCTTCCGCTTCTCGAGGATCGGCTTCCCGTCCTTTAGAATCTCAAAGCTCTGCCCGAGCTTCTGCCCCCTAGATTCATAGCCCTTTCGAATCTCCGAGAGCTTCGCCTCATACTCCGCCCTCTTCCCCTCTGCAGCGGCATCGGCGTCCGCAGCCTCATGGATCCGAAGCGCATAGAGCTCCTTTGCTGTCTGCATGGAGAGCCCGAAGCTGTCGATCAGCTTCACATAGGTTTTCTCCAGGTTCAGCCTTCCGCTTTTGTCCCGGCAGTCCTCCACAAGATCCCGGATCTTCTTCCCCCTTCTCAGGGCCCGGGAGAGGTCGGAGAGGATCTTCGCCTCGATATCCCGCTTCGGGAGCTCCTCCTTCACATTTTTCAGTCCGAAGGAGATGTTCTGATAGACCGTCATATTCGGCCAGAGCGCATAGTTTTGGAAGAGGAAGCCCACTCTCCTTTTATTGGCCGGCACATTGATTCCCGCCTCGCTGTCGAAGACGACTCTCTCCCCGATCTGAATCCTCCCCTCCGTCGGCGTCTCCAGTCCCGCGATCATGCGGAGAATGGTGGTCTTTCCGCAGCCGGAGGGCCCGAGCAGAGTGATGAAGGAATTGTCAGGGATCTCGAGGCTCAGGTCGTCTACGCCAAAATAGTTGTTCCAGCGCTTTGTGATGTGACTTAAAATGATTTTTGGCATATCAACCTCCGATTCCGTTGTCCAGGCTTGCGCCGGTCAGTTTGTTGACAAGAGTATTGAAGAACAGGATCGTGACGATAAGGATCAGATTGATCGCGCTGGAAAACGCGTACAGCCCCATCTCGTCGAAGTAGTCGAGGGTCGTGGACAGGATAAAGCCCTGGGTGCAGAGCAGGAGGAAGAGAGAAAGCTCCCGGAGACAGGTCATAAACGGCAGACTGAAGCCGCTGATGATCGAGCTCTTCTGAATCGGGATGATGATCTGAAGCATCCTCTTCCACCAGGGAATATTCTGGATGATCGCCGCCTCCTCGATCTCATTGCTCAGCTGCAGCATCGAGTTTAAGGAGCTCCGGGAGGCAAAGGGGATATACTTGATCACACCGGCGATGATCAGAAGCGTATAGGTATTGAAGAGATTCAGGTGCTTATTGGAAAAGAGGATGAAGAAGGCCGCGCCCACCGCGAGGGAGGGCATCAGGTAGGGGAGGAAGGCCATGTTGTTCACATAGTTTGCCCAGCGGGACCTCCGGTTCTTCGCCACCGCATAGCCGATCAGGGTTCCGATGCTCCCGGCGATCAGCGCGCAGGCGAAGGCCAGATAGAGCGTCCCGAAGAAGGCCTTCCAGATCGTCGGATTGTAAAGGATGCCGAGCTGTCCGTACATTCCGCTTTCCGTGATATTTTCATGCGTGATCCACCACTTCGCAGTGAGATTTGCGGCGTCTCTCGTATAGAGGAAGCTGTAATCCCCGGGATTTGGCAGGAAGGTCTCCAGTGCAAAGAGAAGGATCGGCCAGATGGAGGTCAGGAAGGTCAGAATGAGGAAAACAAAGCCGATGCCGTATCTTCCGCCCTTTCCGAGGTGTATCTTCGAGAGCTGGCCTGACTTTCCGGTGACGGTCGTATAGTTCGCGCGGCTCCTCAGAGAGAGCTGGTTTACGGCGAGGATCAGGATGCCGAAGAGCATCATGATGATCGCGAGGATGCTGGCCTCCCCCGTATATTTTGAGTTCAGGGAGATATACTTCGTGGAGAGCGTCGTAAGTCCCAGGTAATGAGGCACCGGATAGGAGCCCATGGAGGAGCCGAAGACCAGAAGGATTGTGCTCAGGATCGCGGGCTTAATCATCGGAAGCGTGATCCGAAACAGGATCTTCCACTTCGGTGTGTCGAGAATCGTCGCCGCCTCCTCGAGGTTTGCGTCCATATTCTTGAAGATCCCCCCGATCAGGATATAGGCGAAGGGGGCGTAGTGGAGACCGAGCACCACAGCGCTCGGAAAGAGCCCGAGGCAGAACCATTTCGGCATATAGATATGAAAGAGCGTCGCGAGGAGACCGTCCGAGGTCCCGAGAATCCGGTTCGAATTGAACATGTTCTGCCAGACGACGGCCAGCGTCCACTGCGGCATGATGTAGGGAAAGATGAAGATCGCGCTCAGATATTTCCGAAAGCTCATGTCGGTTCTCGTCACCAAAAAGGCGAAAAAGCCCCCGTAGAAGATCGAGACCGCGCAGGAGAGCATGGCGAGGAGCAGCGTATTGATAAGCGGTCTCCAGAGATTTGCCGCCGCAAGTCTGCTCGTGAAAAGATCCACATAATTGACCAGGCTGAAGCCGCTCGCCTTCCCGGTCAGATGCTGGTCAATCGTGCCGGGATGGATCACAAGGGTATCCCGGATGATGGCAACAACCGGCGCGATCGTAGTGATACTCAAAAGAATTCCGAAAATAAGAAGAATCAGGTTCTGCGGCTTCGAAAAAAATCCTCTGATCTGATTTCGAAAAGCGACGCCGCCTCCCCCTCCGAGTCTGATGTTCTCTGTCATAGCGTCTCCCTGTCCTCTCCGCGGGCTTTCTTCCCATCCCTCTCCCCGGCGCCGTGTCTGCTTCTCCGGAGCAAAGGGCAGGCTCCCGCAGCTCTTTCTCCGGCGCTCCCCTGGAAAAGGGGGCCCGCCCTCCGGCGCGCCCCCGAAAACTGCCTCTCACGGACTGATTCCGCGCTGTCTGTCCTATTTCGCGCTTTGCTTATCCGCGTTCTTATTCAGAAGCTCGATCCAGGAGCCGACGGTAAAAGCGGCATCCGCGCAGTACTTCGGATCCTCCAGCACGAGCTCGCCCTTTGTGGTCCACCACTCATAGCCCCGGTCATTTTTCGCATCGTAGACATTCTCTCCGGCCTCGTTATAACCGCCCTTTGCGTGGTTATAGGTCTTTTCCGTCGCCTCCGCGACCACAGGGTTCATGGAATAGCCGCCCATATCCTTCCCCCAGGCGGAGAAGCCCTCTTCGGTGCAGGTCATATAGGCGATGAAGGCGCAAGCCGTCCAGGGAAGAGGACTGTTCTTTGTGAGGAAGAGGTAGTGGTCATAGCCAAAGCCTCCGATCCCCGTGTAGTCATCCTGATAGGCCGCGACCGTGATATTGTTGACGGAAACAGAGGAGGATTCCTCGACGGAGCGGAGCTTGGAGTAGACCAGGAGTCCGGACTGCCCCGCCGCGGAGGTATCCACCAGGGTGTTGCAGATCGGACCGTCATCGGTCTGCTCGTTGTAATTCTCCACCCAGCACTTGATCCACGCGAGAGCGTATTTTCCGTTCTCCCCGAGGTTCAGATCCTTCGCATCTCCCTCGACTCCCTTCAGGATCGGATCAAAGTAGGCCTTCTTCTGATCGTCCAGCTTCTCATAGGCATCCTTCAGAAGTCCCGCGTACTTGTCCTCCGTCAGCATATAGAGGAAGTTCTTCCCGACGAGCTCGGAATCCACATCCATGAAAAGCGGATGCTGGCCCTCTGCGACGAAATCCCAGCAGTTTGTGAATTTCGCGTCCCCTGTGTTATTGAACATGAAGACCTTGTTCAGGACCTGAAGGGGGAGAAAGCCCTTGTAGTCCTCGGCGCTGGTCTTATTGGCCTCCGCCCACTCCTTCGGGATATAGGTCCTGAGGATGCCGGTGTCGACCATCTTCGTCTGGATCTGGTTCCCGTCCTGGATGAGCGTCATGGCGAAGGTCCCGCTGGGCTTCAGAGAATCTGCGGTGAGCTGCTCAAAGATTTTATTGTTCTTTGGCTGCTGCCACTCGAATTCCATGTTATAGCTCGGATCCACGCTCTTCAGATAATCAATGAAGAGCGGGAGCGCCGACTTTCCGCGGCTGGAATTGCCCACGCCGTAGAAGGTCTTGCCGTTTGACTCCTCTATGGCCTTCTTTGCGAGCTCCTCCATGCTCATGGTCTGCGCTTCCTTGATGACGGCATCGACAGCACTCGAATCTCCCCCCTTAGCGTCCGCCGCCTTCTCTCCGGACTGGGAGGCGTCCTCAGACTGTGCCGCCGCGCTCCCGTCCGTCTTCGCCTCCGTCCCCTTCTGCTCTCCCCCTGTCTGAGAGCCGCCGCAGGCGGAAAGCGCCGTCAGGAGCAAGGTCCCCGCGAGCAGTAAAGAAATGCCTCTCTTTTTCATAATTACCTCCCTATTCTCGTAAGTCCACATCCGGTCCGGTTCTTTTCCCGTCATTTTCGTGGGCATTCTTCTAATGTCTCCATTATACTTTGTCTGTTTTTTTCTTAAAACAGGGCTAGTCTGCTATTTTTTCGAGAATTCTGACTAGTCCCGGGGTCTCGCCTGATATTCCGAGGGAAGGAGCCCCGTGAGCTTCCGAAAGGTCTGGGAAAAATAGCCAAGATCATGATAGCCGACGAGCTCCGCGACCTCATAGACCCGGTAGTGGAGATCCCGCAGGAGGCGAAGTGAGACGCGGATCCGATACATCGTAAGATAGGAGCTCAGACTTATCCCCATATCCTTCTTGAAGAGGCGGCTCAGATGCCCCTCGGAGACACCGAGCTCGCCCGCGATCAGGGAGATCCCGATCTCCCGCTCCCGGTATCGCTCCCGGATCCGAAGGACCGCCTCCTTTACATAGCGGTTCGCATTCTCCGGAAGAACCGGAAGCGAAAGCCTTCTCTCCTCCTCTCCCTCCTGGAGGAGGCTTCCTCTCCCCAGCACTCTCCGGACCGCATTTTCCAGCTCCCCGTCCGAAAAGGGCTTCAGGATATAGTCGGAGGCCCCGAGCTTCAGGGCCCTCTGCGCATAATGAAAATCGCTGTGCGCTGTGAGAAAGATCACCTTGATCCCGGAATTCTCCCTCCGAAGCTCCTCCAGCATCTCAAGACCCGAGAGCTTCGGCATTCTGATATCGCTGATGATGAGCCCCGGGCGGAGGAGCTTCGCAAGACGCGAGGCTTCCTCCCCGTCGGATGCTGTGCCCAGAAGCTCGCAGCCAAGACCTTCCCAGTCCGTATGCTCTGCGATGCCCTCCCGGACAATCTTCTCATCATCCACTACCAAGACCCGAACCATCTCTCTCCCCCCTCTCCTTTCCCTCCGGATTCCCGCGCGCCTCCGGCATGGAGGCAGCGCTCTCCTCCCTCTCCTCCTGATAAGGAAGGAGAAGCGTCACGAGGCTCCCCCCCTCCGGGAGCTCCTTCGCAAAGATTCCATAGCGCTCCCCGTAGTGGAGCCGCAGCATCCGATCCACATTCAAAAGTCCGAGATGTCCTGTAAAGCGCTGCAGCTCGCGGCGCTCAATCAGCTGGAGAATCCTGGGATCCATCCCCTTACCGTCGTCCTGTACGGAGATCGAAAGCTCCTCTCCTTCGCGCACTGCCCTAAGCAGTATCATGCCATCCTTTGCACCGTCCAGGCCGTGAATGACGGCGTTCTCGACGATCGGCTGGAGCAAAAGCTTCGGGATACTGGCCCGCATGAGCTCCTCCGGCACCTCGACCTC
This sequence comes from Oribacterium sp. oral taxon 078 str. F0263, assembly GCF_000469565.1. Taxonomy (NCBI): domain Bacteria; kingdom Bacillati; phylum Bacillota; class Clostridia; order Lachnospirales; family Lachnospiraceae; genus Oribacterium; species Oribacterium sp. oral taxon 078. The sequence continues at coordinate 24,023 of NZ_KI273129.1, forward strand.
AAAGGAAAAGCTCCCCTCAAAGCGGAGCTCCTGGATCTCACAGTACTCCTCGAGGAGCTCCAGCTCCTCGGAGAGGCGGTAAAAGCGCGGCGCGGAGATGCTTTTTCGGAGAATTCTCGAGAGATTCCCGGAGAGAAGCGCGATTTCCTCCGCGCCCTCCCGCTTCGCAAGCCACTTGATGCTGTCCAGGGTATTATAGAGGAAATGCGGATTGAGCTGCGCCTGCATCATCGCGATCTCCGTCTCATTGAGCTTTTTCTGCTGGGACAGGCGCTCCGAAAGATAATCCGACAATTTCCGCACCGTCCGGTTAAAGCCCTCCGAGAGCTCCCGGAATTCATCCTCCCTCTCCAGACGGATCCGGACCGAGAGATCTCCGTGGCGGAGCCTCCGCATCGCAGCGGAGAGGCGGGCCAGAGGCGCTGCCATATAGCCGCTGAAGAAACGGGATGCCAGGACCGAGAGGAGGGCGGAGAAGAGGGCGATCCAGAGGAGGATCCAGCCCATCGTCCGACGGATCTCTCCGGAGAGCGGTGGCCTCGTCAGATAAAAGAGCTTTAATCCGCTCTCTCCGATCTCCTCCCGGTAGAGCCTCCCCGTCACATCCCTCATGAGCTCCCGTCCCGCGAGGAGATTCTCCCGGAGAAGGGGAAGCTCCGCCGCCTTCTCTCCGTCCATATAGACCGGCTCCCAGGCGGGATTTACGATCAGGATACTGTTCTCCCTCCCGTAGGAGCCAAGGAGGAGCTTCGAGAAGGACTCATCGTTCAGACGGACGAGCACTGTGCCCGGGATGTCCTCCATTTTCTCCCCGATCAAAAGCTCCGTTATTTTTCTGGGAACTCCGGTATAGGAGAGACAGAAGACAGGGCTTCCCGGCTTCTCCAGAGCCTCCCTCATGAAGCCAAAGTAAGAGGGAAGCCTTCCCTCCCTCGTGCCGCTCTCTGTCGAGCAGAGAAGCCTCTCCCCGGAATAGACCTCAACAAGCGCAAAGTCTCTGACCTTTCGGCTCTCCTCATAGAGGACATGGTAGGACTCGGCACCAGGACTACCGCTAAGGATTCCGCTCCGAAGACCGTCGCTCTCGGAAAGCCGTGCAATCATCTCGGAGATCTCACGAAATCCCGCTTCCAGTTTGCCGGCGATCTGCTTCGCCTCCTGCTGATTTCTAATCCGGTAGTCCCGCTCCACCCGGCGCTGAAAGAGCTGATAGATCAAAATATCGGAGAGGAGGATCGGAAGGAGAGAGATCAGAAGACTCCAAAAGAAAAGCTCCCTCCGGAAGGATTGTCCGATCCAGCGCCTCATTCCCCTCCTCCTTTGGAGAGCTCCGCCCAGCGCTCCAAAAGCGCATTCTTCTCCCTGCCCATCTTCTCGATCGAAAGCGGCAGGACGGGGAAGTCCTCCCCGCCAGGCCCCGGGATATCCGTCCGGACCGGACGCCGGTAGAGCTCATCTACGGCATAGCGCTGCACCTCGTCGCTCACACAGAAATCCACAAAGCGTCTCGCATTTTCCGGGTGAGGCGCATTTTTTGCGACGGCGACTCCGTCCGGGACCGCGCTGCTCCCCTCCTCCGGATAGACAAGCGAAAGGTCCTCTCCCCTTGCGATCTCCTTCCAGGCGCTCTCCTCCAGGGTGATCCCCATGAGCTTCTCCCCGCTCTCGACTTCACTGAGGACCTCCCCTGATCCTCCGGCGGACTCCCCGGAGAGAGCCCGGGCGAAACTCTCCAGTGCCTCGTCCTCCCGGCCGGGGCAGAGAGAGAGGATTGTCTGAAGGATCGTATAGCTGGTCCCGGAGCGCTCCGGATCCGCAAAAGCGATCCTTCCCTTCCAGCGCTCTGTCAAAAGCTCCCTCCAGCTCTTCGGCGCTTCCTCCTCCGAGAGAAGCTTATTATTATAGATAAATACCAGCGGAAGCTCTGTAAAGGCGGTCCAGCTGTCGTCCGATGACAGAAATCTCCCGGCGATCTGATCTGCATAGGAAGAGCGATAGGGCTCCAGGAATTCTTTATCCGCCTCGAGAAGCTCCACCCCTCCGCCAAACATGATGTCACACTCCGAATAGCCGGAATCCTCCTCCAGCTTCTTCAGCATCTCCGTGCTTCCCCCCGCGTGAAGCTCGACAAAGATCCCGGTCTTCGCCTCGAATTCCAGGATCAGGGGACGGTAGACTTCCTCCTTGTGGGAGGTATAGACAATGAGCTTTCGCTCCTCCGGCAGCGTCTCTCCTCTCCTTTCGGCGTCTCCCCTCCCGCAGGAAAGAAGGAGCAAGGCAGAGAAAAAAAGGGAGAGAACGAGAAAGAGGAGGCAAAGCCTCCTCCCCGCTCCCTCAGAATCTGGCGGCCGCAAGGATCACTCCGATCAGCCCGAAAAGGATGATGATGGGAAGCGCCAGAAGGCTTAAACTAAAGCAAAAGACCGCGAGCACCGCGAGGAGAGTAAAGGAGAGAATCCCCAGTATGACTCCGAAAAGCTTTCCCAGACTCCGAAGGAAAAATACGGTGAGTCTCAGCAAAAGCCCCATCAGGATCAGCAAAATAATTATCGGCATCTTTCCGCCTCCCTTTAGGAAAATCCACCCCTTTTGATCCGTGTTCTCCGCTCCCACGGCTCTGGGCTTCCGGGGTCGGGCGCTTTCCCCGTTCGTTCCATAGCCGCCGCAACCTGCCTGTCCCGGTGAAGAACCGAAGGAAAGCCGCATTCCCCGTCCCCTATCTGCCGTCTGAAGCCCGCATCATGCGGATCCCTTCTCTCTCAGAGATTTCCCGCAATCTTGTCCTTTGCGAGCGCAAGACTCTCCCGGAGCATGTTATTGAGAAGATAAAGCCTGTTTGAGCGGGCCGATACCGCAAAGACCTCCCGGTATCCCGCCTTTTTCGCGATCGCCTTTCCCCTGTATACATGGAAGTCGCTGCTCAGAATCCCCACCCTGTCCCTCTCCGGATTCAGGAGACGCGCGCTGTTTGCGATATTCTCCCTCGTGTTCTTCGACTGGTCCTCCAAAAGGATCCGCTCCGCGGAAATCCCCCTTCGCAGGAGATAATCCCGCATCGCCTCCGCCTCGGAGCAGGGCTCATTCTGTCCTTTCCCGCCGGAGACGATGCAGAAGGTCTCCGGATTTTCCGAAAGATAGGTGAAGGCCCGGTCCAGACGAAGGCGAAGCACCGCGGCGGGGCCGGACGGGCGGACCTGCGCGCCGAGAACCACGAGATAGTCCAGCTTCTCCTCCCCCCGGGAGAAAAATTCTGTCCCGATCAGGCTCCAGCTTACGAGGAGAAAGAGGAGCCCCATAAAAATCCCCAGAAGGCAGGTCCCGCGAAGAAGCGGAAAGCGGCGCCAGATACCATGGCGGATCAGCTCCTCCAAAAAGAGAAAGGAGACGGAGAGGAAGAACCAGAAAAGGTAAAAGCGGCTCCCCGAGGCGGCGAGAAAGATGAGCCAGCCATAGAAAAAGGCAAAAAGCGATAAAACGATAAGAAAAAAGATTCCCATCCTCCGTTTCAAGCCCTCCCCTCCCTTCCGTTCCTCCCCGGCCATTCCGTTTGCATTCCGTTTGAAATCAGTCGTTCTCGTTCAGCCAGTCGATCAGGATTCTGTTGTACTTCTCCGGTTCCTCGACAAAGCACATGTGCCGGGAGTAGGGGAAGAGCTCCCATCTCGCGTTCGGAATCGCATCAAACATCAGCTTTGCGATGTAGGGGGAGCACAGGTCCTCCTCCCCGTCGATGATCAGACAGGGTCTCCGGAAGCCCTTCAGCTTTTCCATGTAGTCATAATCCCGGAGGGAACCTGTCGGCGTGAACTCATTGGGCCCCCAGCCATAGAGATAGGCCTCCGAACCGGCTTTCTTCGCACGGGTCAGGCATTCCGGGGCATTCTCATCGAAGGGTCCGGAGCAGTACCTTCTCATAAATTCTCCGATCGCCCTCTCATAGGCCTCTCCGCTGTAGTTCTCCGTCCTCTCCGCCTCTGCGATCGCCTCCTGCATATCCTTCGGGAGGAAGGCCACTCTCCGCTTCTGCTCTGTCTCCCAGATTTTATTGTAGGGGAGGGTGCTGGAAAGGACATAGCTCCTCACTCCCTCCGGTTTATAATCGCATTCATAGATAATGCTCATCATGCCGCCCCAGGACTGACCGAGGAGATGCACCTCGTCCAGCTCGAGCTGTCTGCGGAGTTCGACCAGCTCATTCAGCCAGGTCTCCTTCGTCCAAAGCTCCGGGCAGCCGTCCAGATACGAATTTCCGCAGCCGATCTGATCGTACATGACAAGCTGCCGTCCGTCGAGATCCGCGATCTTATCCAAAACCTCGAAGTAATTATGTGTGGAGCCGGGTCCGCCGTGCAAAAGCAAAAGCGGCTTCTTATCTCCCTTCCTCTCCCCTACGATTCTGTAATATGTCTGATGCCCCAGATAGGGCATATAGCCCTCTCTAATCTTTGCCATCGCGCTCTGCCTCCTGATTCCTATCGCCGCTCTCCGGAAAAAGCTCCCTCTTATACGCTCTTCCGCCCGGGGCAAAGCCCGGGCGGAAGGGCCGTTCTCTTCTTCTTTCTTCTATATTATCAGCTCTTTATCAGCTCTCCGGAACGACGATAATATCCTTCGTATACTCGTTCAGCACCTTGCAGCCGTCCTCTGTAATCAGGACGAGATCCTCGATCCTCACACCGATTCCCTCCTCCGCGATATAGATGCCCGGCTCTACGGAGAAGCACTGTCCGACCTCGATGACCTCCTCATTGACGGAGGAGACATCGCCGACCTCGTGATCCTCGAGTCCGATCGAGTGTCCGGTTCTGTGGGTAAAGTACTTCCCGTAGCCCTTCTCCTCGATATAATTTCTCGCGGCGAGATCCACATCCTTCATCTTTGCGCCCGGCTTCGCCGCGGCGATACCGCGGAGATTCGCCTCCTTGACGATATTATAGATCTCCTTCTGTCTCTCGCTCACCTCTCCGATGAAGACCGTCCTCGTCATGTCAGAGGCATAGTCCTTATAGAAGCCGCCGATGTCGAGAATGACGCAGTCTCCCCTCTTTCCCTTCGAATCATCCGTGACATGGTGCGGATCCGCGGCGCCCTTCGCATAAGCCGTGATCGGATCGAAGGAAACCCGCTCTATCCCGTGCTTTCTGTAGATCTCTCTGGTCTTTTCATTCAGCTCCTTCTCCGTGAGCCCCTTCCCGGCCCAGGGGATCAGCTCCGCCATGACCTGATCGTTGATCCTTGAGGACTCGATCATGAGCTCCTGCTCCTTCTTGTCCTTGATCTGACGGATCTTGTCCACGATCACAGAGCCGTTCAGGAAACGGCTGCCCGCGCCGAGCTCCTGAAGCCTCAGAAGGAATCTTGCCGGCCAGGCCTTATCGATGCCGATCGGCTTGTCCTTGTCTACCACACGGGAAAGAAGCTCCACACTGTCGTCGATATCGTCGAAATAGCTGATCTCCACTCCGAGATCCTTTTCCTGCGGAAGCATCTTATTGACGAAGAGATTGCTCCTTCCGTCGATATTGATATATAGAGCGAGCATTCTCTCCCCCGGGAAGATCCACTTCCCCGTAAGGTAGAAAATAGCCACAGGATCCGTAATGATCATCTGCGGCATGCCCTGCTCCTTCATTCTCTCTAAAATCCGATTCAGCTTGCCTTTGTCCATGCTCAGCTCCTCCATTCTGTTTGAAAAAGAATCCCCGAAGGATTCCCCTGTTAATGTACGTATTTTAGCACATTGGCAGGGGATCTTCAATTCTTTCTTCCGCAAATTGCCATGCGGAATCGGAATCCGGAACAGCTCTTTTGTACGAAAGCTCCGAAGACGGGAAAGCTCTCTTTCGGCCTCGGAAGCACCTGTCTTCTCTAATCCGTCTGTCTCTGTCTATCCTATCGTCTATCCCCTTCCCGCTTCCCGAAGCCTTCTCCGCGCCTCCCGATAGGCCTCCTCCGGGATTCCGATCTCCGCCAGCCTGACTTCTCCGCTGTAACGCTTTCCTTCCCCATAAAGAAGGCCTGTCTTCCATTTCCCGAAGCTTATCGTGATATTCGCCGGGACCGCGGCCCCCATCTTCTCCCCGTTGTCCCCACAGATGCCGGAGGGGATATCGATCGCGAGCACCCTTCTCTCTTTAAGCTCTTCCACCCGCCCGATCAATTCCCGGAAGTCCCCCCGCAGCTCCCTCCGCAGACCGATCCCGAAGATCCCGTCCAGGATGAGCTCCGCCTTTGGGAGATCCACAGTGCTCTCATAATACAGAGGCTTCCCGCCGAGCCGGTAGAAGCGGCTCAGCTGATAGAGGAATTCCCAGCTCCCCTTTTTCAGGTCCCCGACGATGAGGACCGTCGGAGAATATGCATCCTCCTTAAGGAGGGAAGCGGCGCAGAGGGCATCCCCTCCATTATTTCCCACGCCGGAGAGCACTAAAAGCGGAGAGCTCCTGTCCGGAAGAAGCGAAGCGGCGAGCTCTGCGACGGCCTTTCCGGCTCTCTCCATAAGCTTAAGCGTCGGAATCCCCAGCTCCTGAATCGCAATCTGATCCGCAAGCTTTGCCTCCTCCGCACTGATGCAGTCGATCATCTCCCGTCCCTCTTCCCCGCCTCTCCTTTTCTCTTCCATCGATCTTCCTCCTCCGTGCTTTTCCGTGCTTTTCCGTTCTTTTTCAGTGTCTTTTCCGTAATTCTTTCCGCGCTTCTTTTCGTGCTTCTTCCCGTGCTTCTCTCCCCCGCTGATAAGGGGGCGGTATTTTTTATATCATAGCACGGATAGCCGCTAAGCAGCCGATGAAATCCAAGTTTTTTCCGACCATTTTCTATTCTGCCCTTCCCCGGGATGCGCTATCCTTATTCCATCCAAAGAAAAATTGAAAGGAGTCCTTATGGGAAATCATCTCTTTTTATCGGGAACGGTCTTTGCGGCGGGCTTTCTGTCCTTTTTCGCCCCCTGCACCTTCCCTTTGATTCCGGTCTACCTCGGCATACTCTCTGATCGGGAGCAAAGGTACCGGAGAATACAGCTTGGAAGCTACAGCCTTGACACCGGCGGAATTTTAAAAACCCTGGCCTTCGTTCTCGGAATCTCCATGAGCTTTGTCCTCTTAGGTTTCGGAGCCGGATTCCTGGGATCCTTCCTCTCCAATCGCTGGCTTCCCTTTTTCGCCGGTCTTCTGGTCATACTCCTGGGGATTCATCAGACGGAGCTCATCCAGCTGAAGGCCCTGGACCGGCTGAGCGGCATATCCCTCCGCACAGAAAGGGGCGGGGTCCTCGGCTCCTTCCTCACCGGGATCGCCTTCAGCCTCGGCTGGACTCCCTGTGTCGGCCCCATCCTCGGGGCGGTGCTCACACTGGCCGCCGCCAGAGGGACCGCCTATTACGGGGCGCTTCTGATGCTTCTCTACGCGCTGGGACTCGCGCTCCCCTTCCTCATCATGATGCTTGCCTCCGACTTCGTCATGCGAAGCTTTCCCTTCCTTAAAAAGCAGCTTCTGAAGCTGAAAAAGGCGGGCGGAGTCCTGCTCATTCTCATGGGCCTTCTCCTGATGGGGAACCAGCTGAATAGCATCAGCGCATTCTTGCACTAAGCTTCTATGGAAGGAGAAAATATGAAAAAAAGAATCAATAGCAGCATTTTGGCACTGGGACTTACGGCGCTTCTCTTTTCATCCTGCGCTTCCCCCTCAGCTCTGAGGCAGGAAAAAATGGATGGAGCGGGCTCTGCCTTGGGGGAAGATGCAGGGCTTTCGAAAGGGGAAGCGGGAAGCGCGGAGGGAAAGCCGATGGCCTCCGGAAAGGATGAAATGACCGCGCAGGAGGAAAAGACCGAAATGATGAAAGAGGGGGAAAGGAAGGAAGAGAACGGAATGCAGGAGGACAGCGGAATGCAACAAAATAGGGAAAAGGGGATGTTGGAAGAGCACGGAGAAAAAGTCGACGCGAAGAAGCTCTCCGGAAAGGAAAAGCAGGGAATGGCGGGCGAGGAGGAAGCCTTCCTCGAGGATCTCTCCGGGACAAAGCACAGCTTAAGCGAGTGGAAGGGGAAGAAGGTCTACCTCAAGTTCTGGGCCTCCTGGTGCTCGATCTGTCTCGCGGGACTGGATGAGCTGGACGAGCTCTCCGGAAATCCAGATAAGGATTTCGAGGTGATCAGCGTGGTCAGCCCCGGTCTGAACGGGGAAAAGGATAAGGAGCAGTTTCGGAAGTGGTTCGAGAAGCTCGGCTATCAGAACATGAAGGTACTCCTGGACGAAAAGGGAGAGCTCGTCCGAAGATACGGAGTGCGGGCCTATCCGAGCTCTGCCTTCATCGGATCTGACGGAAGTATGAAGCCCATCGTGCCCGGCCATAAATCAAAGGAAGACATTCTCACGGAAATGAAAAAACTGAACTGATATTTCGAAAAAAGGAGTGCTCATAAGATGAAATGGTACGGAAAATTACTGCGCTTCTCTCCTATTTTGCTCCTGACTCTGCTTCTGATCGCCTCTCTTCTCTCCGGAAAAAAGGCGGCGGATGAGAGAGAGAGGGGGAGAGACAGGCAGGCGGAGAATATGGTAAAATATGAAGGAAAGAGCAGCGGAATAGAAGAGACAGAAGACGCCAAAGAGGAGGAGAGGGAAAGCATGGGAAAAGACGAACAGAAAGCTGCGGAGGGTCGGCAGAAAAGCATCTATCTTGCGGGAGGATGCTTCTGGGGACTTGAAGCCTATATGCAGAGGATCGATGGCGTTATCGACGCCGTGAGCGGCTACGCAAATGGAAAGACGGAAAATCCGAGCTACCGGGATTTAAAGGAGAGCGGTCATGCCGAGACGGTGAAGGTCAGCTATGATCCGGATAAAATCAGTCTGGAAAAGCTTCTCCACTATTATCTCCGGGTGGTGGATCCCACAAGTCTCTATAAGCAGGGAAATGATGTAGGGAGCCAGTACAGAAGCGGAATCTATTATACCGAGGATTCCGACCGAGATATCGCCAGAAAGGTCCTGGACAAAGAGCAGGAAAACTACGAGAAGAAAATCGTGGTAGAGCTTCTCCCTCTCGAAAACTTCTCTGAGGCGGAGGAATATCACCAGGATTATCTGGAGAAAAATCCCGGAGGCTACTGCCATATCGACCTGAAGAAGGCCGAGGAGCCCTTTATCGACGAAAAGGACTATCCGAAGCCGGAGAAAGAGGAGCTCCGGAAAAAGCTCACAGAGGTCCAGTACAGGGTGGCCGTGGAAAACGACACGGAGCACGCCTTCTCCAACGAATACTGGGACCAGTTCGAACCCGGAATCTATGTGGATGTCGCATCGGGAGAGCCCCTTTTCTCCTCCAGGGATAAATTCTCCTCCGGCTGCGGCTGGCCCAGCTTCTCCAAGCCCATCGCAAAGGAGCTCGTCCGCTATCGGGAGGACCGGAGCTTCCATATGCTTCGGACGGAGGTGAGAAGCCGGAGCGCGGACATCCACCTCGGCCATGTATTCCGGGACGGCCCAAAGGAGCTCGGCGGTCTCCGCTACTGCATCAATTCCGCCTCGATCCGCTTCATTCCCTATGAGAAGATGGAGGAGGAGGGTTACGCCTATCTGAAGTCCGTCGTAAAGCAGCCGTAGCACATCCGCGGGGAGGAAAGCCATGTACAGGCTTATGATTGTAGATGATGAACCGATTATCCGCCGGGGGATCCGCTCCCTCGCATCCCTCCCCGAAATCGGGATCTCGGAGCTTTTGGAGGCGGGAGGAGGGGCGGAGGCCCTGCGGCTCATGAAAGAAAGCCCGGCAGACATCGTGATGCTGGATATCAATATGCCGGATATGGACGGTCTGAGCCTCGCCGCGCTCCTGAAGGAAGGATGGCCGGACTGCCGTCTCATCATGGTGACGGGCTACGATTATTTTGAATATACGCAGTCCGCCATCCGCACGGGCGTGGATGATTATCTCTTAAAGCCCGTGAGCCGGGCCGAGATCGAGATGGTTCTTAAGCGGGTCATGGAAAAGGCCGCGAGGAGACACAGCGAAAAAAAGCTGGAGGAGCTCGAAGCAAGGCGGGAGGACAGTGCCTTCTCGGAATCAGGGAATCCGGAGCTCTCCCCCTTCTCCGGGCTCAGCTCCTATCTCAGGGAGCATCTCTTTGATCCGGATCTCTCCCTTACAAAAGCCGCGCAGGAGCTTGGCTTCAACAAAAGCTATCTGAGCGAAATCATCCGGCAGCTCTATGGTGTTCCGTTTCAGGACTATGTCGGGAGAAAGCGGATGGAGAGAGCAAAGCTCCTTCTGCTCAGCACGGAGATGAAAAACCAGGAGATCGCGGAGGCCCTGGGCTATGATGATGTCAACTATTTCATCACCAAATTCAAAAAAAGCTATCGCATCACCCCAAAACAATACCGCCGGGGAGTGAGGGAGCATGAAATCTGATAAGAATTTTTTCGAAAGACTCGATACCAGGATCGCCCTGGCCTTTCTCCTCCTCTCCCTTCTTTCCATCTCGCTTTTCGCCTTCGTGATGTATCGGCTGAGCGGCTCGCTCTTTGCCAGGGAGGACAGGAGGCGGACCCGGGCCTCTCTTGAGCAAAGCTCGGAGTATATCTCTTCCTATCTGGAGAAGCTGAAGTCCTTCAGCTCCCTGATCGCCATGCACCCCGATATCCGGAGCGCTCTCGCAAAATCCGACAAAAAATCCCTGGAATCCATCTCAGCGCTCACCGCCCTGGCCGAAAACAGCGACCCCAGGATCCGCGCCGTCGCCGTCATTTCAAAGGAGGGCTTCCTGATCACAAGCGGCAGCTCGATGGCCATGCCGCTTTCCGGCGATATGATGAAGGAGAAGTGGTATCAGGACGCGCTTTCCTCTGCGCAGATGCCGACCCTCGCCTCCACCGGACACGGGGTATTCACCATGGACCGGGAGGACTGGATCATCAGCGTCTGCCAGGAGATCCGGGGGGAGGGAGGAGAGCATCTCGGACTCGTCCTGATCGATGTCTCCTACCGCTTCATCGAGGACTATCTCTCCAGTCTGGATCTGGGAAAGGACGGATATTCCTTCATCCTCTCCGACGATGGAAGCCTCATTTATCATCCGGACCCTGAGATCTTTGAGGATGAGGAGCGAAAAAGCTCCCTGCTTTCCCTCGCGGGGGCGGGCGGTGCCACAGAGAAGGGCGGAGGGCGTCTGTACCGGGTCCCGATCCCCGGCTCCTCCTGGACACTGTACGGCATATGCTCCGCAGACAATGCAAGGCTTCTCCGAAGCCGCCTCCTTCGCTCTGTCTCCGTCTTTGCCGCGGCCCTCGTTCTCCTGAGCATTGCGCTCGCTTCGCTCCTCTCCCGCACCCTCGCCTCTCCCATACGGAAGCTCAGCCTCGCCATGAGTCGGGCGGACAAGACCTGGGAGGAGATCGAAATCCCCTCCGGCTCCCCCGGTGAGGTGCGCGCTCTCTCCTTGGAATACAACCGCCTCCTGCACCGGATCAGGGCTCTCACGGAAAATATCCGGAGAAAGGAGGAGGCGAGGAGGCTCTTTGAATTAAGGGCCCTGCAAAGCCAGATCAACCCCCACTTTCTCTACAATACCCTGGACACGATTCTCTGGCTCTCAGAGCTCGGGGAAAACCAGCAGGCGGCGAGAGTCTGCGGAGAGCTCGGGCGGATGCTCCGGGTATCTCTGAATATCGACCAGGCCTTCATCCCGCTCGGGCGGGAGCTGGAGCACTGCAGGAGTTATCTGGAGATTCAGAAGACGCGCTACGAGGATATGTTCTCCTACTGCATAGAGGGAGAGGAAAACCTCCTCTCCCTCTACGTGCCAAAGCTCATTTTACAGCCGATCGCGGAAAACGCGATCTATCATGGGATCCGAGGCTCCGGGAGAAGGGGGAAGATATCGATCCTCTTCCAAATCGAGGGGGATGCCCTGATCCTGGAGATAAAGGACGACGGAATCGGATTCTCGAAGAAAGGCGGAAAGGAAAATGCGGGAGACACTCTCCCCGGGGAGGAGGGAGCCGGGAGCTCTGCAGCCGCCCCGAAAAAACAACCGGGCCGGGGCGGAATCGGACTTTCCAATGTCGGGCAAAGAATCCGCCTTCTGTGCGGGGAATCCTACGGTCTCATTGTCCGCTCCTCTCCGGGGAAGGGGACGAGGGTCCGAATCCGCCTTCCGCTCCGCTTCTCCGCCGACTGAGAACCCTTTTTCGATTGCAAATCCTTCGTCAGGAAGGGCTTCATTTTTGCCCAGGCTCTTCCATTTCCTTTATTCGGCTTTGATCTTCGATCTAAGATAGAGGTTATAAACACAGACCGAGCAGGGCATACTCCGTTGATTTTTGTGGATTTTTCTTCATCCTCTTGCTAAAATCAAAAGAAAAGCAGCTATCGGAAAGGATGCGGAAAGCGCGATACCGCGCCCGCTCCGATCTTAAAAAACAGGAGAAAGCCGCAGAAGAAAATGCGGGAAGGGGAGGAGCTTCAATGCAGGCGGTCTTTAATGTAATCAACTCGGTATGCGAAAGGATTCAGACGGTTTCCGATCTTTTCTGGGACTTCCCCACTAATCTGCCCGCCTACTCGAATATCCCGGTCCTCGGGAATTTCTCTCTCGCGATCATCCTCCTCATCGGGAGCGGAATCTACTTTTCCGTGCGGCTTCGCTTTATCCAGCTCCGAAAATTCCGCCGCGGCATAGAAATCCTGAAATCCGGCGGGAAGGCGAAGTCCGGCATCTCCCCGCTCGCGGCCTTTTTCCTGTCCACAGCCATGCGGGTCGGCCCCGGCAACATCCTCGGCGTCACAGGAGCGATCTCCGTGGGAGGCCCGGGCGCGCTGCTCTGGATGTGGATCTCCGCCTTCTTCGGCATGGCGACCGCCTATACGGAATCCACCCTCGCCCAGATCTTTAAGGAGAGGAAGGGAGATGAATATGTGGGCGGCCTCTCCTTCTATGGAAGGAAACTGCTGGGCGGCTCCGTCGCAACGGGAATCTTTCTCTCCCTCCTCTACATCATCTATGCCTTTCTCTGCTTCCCGGCGCAGGGCTTCAACACCATCTCCGCCGTGGGACAGGTCGCAGAGGTTCTGAGCGGACGGGAAATCGCGACAAACTCCGCGCTCTACTGGTTCAGCTTCGCTCTCCTTCTGGTCCTGGTCTCCCTGATCTCCTTCGGCGGCATCCGGAAGCTCACCCGTGTCACCGATGTGATCGTCCCCGTGATGGCGGTGATCTATGTCCTCACCGTCATCTCACTTCTGCTCTTTAATCTGGACCGCATTCCCTGGTTCTTCTACTCCGTATTCACGGAGGCCTTCCGCCCGGAGGCCGTCTTCGGCGGCGCTTTCGGGACCGCGCTCTCGCAGGGCGTGCGGCGCGGTCTCATGAGCAATGAAGCCGGTCAGGGTACGATCACCATGCCGGCCGCAGCCAGCGACGCGGCCCACCCCTGCGATCAGGGCTGTGTGCAGGCGATCGGCGTCTTCCTGGACACCATCGTGATCTGCACCCTGACAAGCTTTGTCATCATCATGGGCAGAGTCTGGCTGACCGATCAGGCCTCCGCCTGGTTCGAGCTCGGAAAGCTCCCGAAGTTTGTGGCCTCTGCGGCGGAGCTCGCCCCGGGAAAGGGCTTCCACAGCGTGGTCTCCCTCCTGGTTTCTGTCTGCTTCGGCCTCTTTGCCTTCTCCACGCTTCTCGGTTTCCTCTCCTTCACGGAGATCTGCGCGAACCGAATCTCGGAGCGGCGGAGCTTCATCATGCTGATCCGTGTCCTCTGCCTCCTGGTGATCGCGTTCGGCGGCATGACCAGCATTGCCGGTCTGGATCTCGGTGCCCTGTGGAATCTGTCGGATTTCGCAAATATCCTCATCGCCTACTGCAATATCCCGCTCCTCTATCTGGGCTTCCGGCACGTCCTTCTCGCGACCCGGCAGTATGAAAGGGACGGCGGAAGAGGCTATTGCTCAAAGGAAGCCGGACTCTCTCTCCCTGTCTGGGATGAGAAACTGAAGTAAAACCGGGATGAAGATGAATGATGCTTTCGCCTATATGGTCCTGTCCGCGGTCGAAGAGATTCCCGAGGGGCGTGTGGCGACCTACTCTCAGATCGCCCGTCTGGTCGGCGCCGATCAAAATGCCCGCCTGGTGGCGCGGGTACTCTCCTGTGCAGAATACTACGGACACTACCCCTGCCACCGGGTCGTAAACGCATCGGGCCGCCTCGCTCCGGGCTGGGCGGAGCAGGCATTCCTTCTGAAAGAAGAAGGCGTTTCCCTGGAGGCGTCCGGCCGCGTCTCCCTGAAAAAATATCAATGGGAGCCGTAAAGGCCGGCACCTTGCCTTAAGAATCCTGATCCCGGGACTTCTCATGATCCAGAACCTTTCTCTCCTTCCGCTTTCCGCAGATTTCCTCCGCGCAGAGCTTATAGACCAGGGTGCGCGGAATCGCCGCCGGATTAAATCCCGCCTCTTTCCCCGGGTGATAATGATCCATCAGGAGTCTGAGCGCGGCGGCCTTTTCCTCCTCCGGAAGGATCGAAATCCGCCCTCTTCCGATGACGCTCTCGTAGGCATAGGTACAATACCCTCTCTCCTCAAAATATTGCAGTTCATGCCCGCAGTCCATCTCAAAGGAGGCCCGGCTGTCCTCCTCCATGAGCCCCCTCTTATACCCCTCCAGGGCGCTGTGAAAGTAAAGCGTGACCTTCCCCTCCTCCGAGAGCTCCATCCCGAAATTCAGGGGAATGATATAGGGATAGCCGTGATCGTTCAGCGCGATCCGGCAGACATCGCATCTCCTCATGATCTCCGCGATCTCCCGGATATCCCTGATCTCTCTGTCCTTCCGTCTCATCCTTTTCCTCCCATCCCGCGTTCTTCCGTCTCCCCTTTGCCGTTCGCTGATCCGACTGCCGCAGCCTGCCTTCGCCTCGGCCGGAAAAGAGAGGAACGGGAAGCAGGGCAAAGCCCGCAGCGCCCCTGATTCCGGCTTTCTTCTTCATCAAAGCTCCTTCAAAATCAAAGCGAAAAGCCTGCACCGTTTCCGATGCAGGCGAGGAACTGCCTCATATCCTTATGAAAGCTCTTTTTCGTATTCCCGGACGTACTCGGCAAAATACTGCACCCCCAGCTTCAATGCCGCTTCATCGATATCAAAGTAGGGGCTGTGCTGCGGATAACGGCGCTCCTCCTCGCTCCAGCCGCCCCCCAGGAGCAAGAGGCACTTCGGGGCCTTGTACTTTGCGAAATCCTCTCCGCCCATCTGAAGCTCCCAGTCCACCAGATGATCCTTTCCGAATACCTTCTCCGCTGCTCTCCTTCCCGTATCCACGCAGGCGTCATCATTGATCGTTGGAGGCGGCCCGAAGTGATAATCCAGCTGAATCTCGGTCCTTGTGGACGCAGCGACACCATCGGCGATACGCCGAATCATCTCCGGGAACTGATCGCGGAGCTCATTATTAAAGGTTCTCGCCGTTCCCATGAGATGCGCTTCTCCGGGGATGACATTGGAAGTTGTTCCGGAGATAAATGCAGTCACACTGACGACAGCCGGTTCCAGCGGATTCACCTCTCTCGAGACAAGACGCTGGAGCGACATCACAAGCTCTGAGCCCGCGACGACAGGATCGATCGTCTGCTGCGGCAAAGCTCCATGTCCGCCCTTCCCCTTCACATAGATATCAAAGGTATCCGCCGCGGACATGACAGGCCCATAGCGAAGAGAAGCATAGCCCGCCGGGATCTTGCTCCAAATATGCATCGCTATCAGGCGGTCGCATTCCAACACCTCCGCCTCATCCTTCATCCGGGCCGCACCGCTGTTCTCAATGCACTCCTCCGCCGGTTGGAACAAAAGCCTCACCGTGATTCTAAGCTCATCCTCCATCTTCTTCAGAAGCTTCGCCGTGCCAAGCAGCATCGTAATATGCGTATCATGCCCGCAGGCGTGCATCGTGCCTTCCCTCCGCGACTTCCAGGCGACATCCGAAAGCTCTGTGATTGGGAGGGCATCAATATCCGCACGAATTCCCAGAACCTTGTCCGAGGAATGCTTTCCCCGGATGGTCGCAATCACACCGGTCCCGCAGGACTCGATGTACGGAATCCCGAGCTGATCCAGGTATTCCATGATCTTCTTCTGTGTATTCTTCTCCTCCCATGATCTCTCCGGATTCTCATGGAAATAACGGCGGAGCTCAAGCAGCTCGTCCTGCATCGCATTTCCCTCTGCAATGATATCGATATCCATCTCGAATTGATCCCTCCCAATACATTTACTCCGTGAAGAACGCAGCTCCCCCGCGCTCTTTCGATTCCATTCGATTCAGAAAGCCGTCCTATTGTTTCATACCCTGTTATTGCTCGATCAGAATGGGCCGTACTTAATCTTTGTCGCAATAATCAGTGAAACGACACAGACGAGAAACAGCATCGTAATCAGCGGCGTGACGAACTTCCACCATTTCTTCAGCGGAATCCCCGCAATCGTGAGGAAGATCAGCAATGTTCCGCTCGTAAACCAGAGCGAATTGGTAAGACCATCGCCAAACTGGAATGCCAGAATCATGGTCTGACGTGTCATGCCGATGATATCCGCAAGAGGAATCAGAATCGGCATAAGCGCCATGGCTTTGGCGGAGCCGGATGTGATCAGACCGTTAAACAATGCGATCACGAACATTACGGCAATGGCCGCAATGGAGCCCGGAAGACTCTTCAAGGGCCTCGATATACTGTAGATAATCGGGTCGATGATGCCGGACTCTGTGAGAATCCACTGAATGCCCCTCGCAAGTCCGATGACAAGCGCGGGTACAAGCCCATCCTTGGCACCGGCACAGATCGCGTTCACGAGATCATTCGGAGCCATCCGGTTGATAAGTCCCGCCATAAGCGCCGTAAAGAGGAAGCAGGCGGAAAGGTCATTCATGGACCAGCCGAACTTGGCGACTCCGACGATCGCGCAGATAAATACCACGATAAAGAAAAGCAGTGACAGGCTCTGCCCCTTCGTCAGTGCTTCCTTCATCTCCTCCGAATAATCCACACGGAATTTATCCGAATCCAGATCCGCCGTGATGGACCGGATCTTTCCGCTCCGGACCCCGCGCGCATAGCGAAGCACATAGAGGATGATGATGAGATCCGCCACACAGAGAAGGATAAAACGGAACAAAAAGCCGGAAAACATCGGGAGCTCCGCAATCTCATCCGAGATGCCAACCGTATACACACTGGTCGGCGAGAAGGAGAAGCTGATCATATCGATCATCGCGGAGCAGGCGATCCCGGTCATAAGGTCATAACCCAGTGCCAGGCAGAGGGAGAGGACAATGGGAATAAACGGAACAATCTGTTCATTCCAGCCGAGAAAGCCTCCCAGAGCGCCGAAGATAATCATAATCAGCACGAGGATCTTCTCATGCCCAAAGCTCTCCGACTTTGCGAGAATCCGCGCAACTCCCTTATTCAGCGCTCCGGTTCTCTTATAGACCTCGATACATCCGGCAACCAGCATGACCAGGAACATCATGCCGGCGGAGGAAATGAGCCCATTCGGCACAGCCTGGAAAATCGCCTGCGGTCCCAGATATCTTTTCTCTGTGCTGTGATAGGAATCCGCGATGACCACCGTACGTCCATTCAGCTGCTGACGGTCAAACGCACCCGGGCTGATAAACAGCGACAGGATATAGCAGCCTACGATAACGAGAAACACGATGACAAATGCATTGATCGAGCCTCGTTTCTTCTCTTTCTTCGCCTTTTCTTCCATCTCACACCCCCATGCCTTACTGACCGGATTCCGCATCAGCCCCGTCAATCCTTCCCTTCAGGATTTTCCCATACTGCAAAAATCAGATACCAAGAATCCGCTCACGTTCCCGCAGAATGTGCGGGAAAAACCGTATAATAAACCGGCCGCGCAGCACGATGCAACGCAGCTTATTCCAGCATATACAATTTATCCCATAGTTGCAATGGTATTCCTGCCTATCTTAACCAAAAATCTTTGTCGCTTATTTTCTGAGCCAGCTCCATGCATCTGTGATCCGGCTCAGGGAGCGCCCCCTCTTATCCCTTATCCTCTTAGCCCTTTCGGGCATCAAACGGCATCAAACCGGGAACGCTTGAAACTTTGGAGACCATGCTGCTCTTGCTCTTATCTCCTGCGGGCACCCAGCGCCATCAAGCGGCAGGATCGGATTTCAGAGCTGCTGCTTTCTTATAGGCGATTTCCAGGAGGCAGATATTCAAAAGAGCAAAGAAGAGAAGATAGAACGGCATAATTCCGATTCCGACCGCCTGCTGGAGATTCCCGAAAAGCATCGGCATCAGGGTACTTCCGATGTAGGCAGAGGCCATCTGAAGTCCGATGACCGCCGCGCTGTAATGCTTCCCGAAATTGGAGGGGGCCATATGCTGAATCGCGGGGTAAATCGGCCCCATACCGCTCCCAATGATTACAAATCCCAAAGCAGCCGCGATATAAGCTTTCATCGGCAATAATACCAGCAGGATCCCAAGCAGCTCCACAGCGACGCCGAGGCGGATCAGCCGTCTGTCCCCCAATCTATTGGAGATAAAAGCGGAAATCAGGCGCCCCAGCATCAAGCCGCCGAAGATCAGCGCGCCAAAGGACGCAATCCTCTCGTCGCTGAGCCCCGCTTTCGTAGCGGCAAAGTAGCTGGGTGTCCATAAAAAGCAGGTGGCTTCCCCGGAGCAATAGGCGAAGAAGGCGATAAGCGTCGGCAAAACGCCGGGGACTTTGATGCTTTCCGCAATGCCCGCACCGTCCTGATTCTCCTCATCCGCCGGATTCTCATTCCGCTTCCAAAGCGGCAGGGAGAGGATGCAGACCAGAAGAATCAAAAGCTGAATATAAGCGGTCCAGCGATAGCCCTCATTCCATCTGGCGATCTTCAAGGCCAGCGCCATAATGTAGGGACTGATAACCGCTCCAACACCATAAAAGCAATGCAGGAAGTTCATCACGGATGACGGATAATGGTTTGCGACATAATGATTGACCGCCGCGTCGATGGAACCGGCCCCGAGACCGTAGGGGAGCGCAAAGATAAACAGCATCCAATATTCTCTGGAAATAGAGAAGCCCAATAATCCCAGCACCGTCAGTGCGATAGACAGGATCACGATCCATTTGACGCGGAGCTTCCGGATCATCCGGGGACTGAGCAATGCCGAGATAACCGTCATGCAGGAAATCGACATGGATACATAGCCGGCATAGGCCGACGGGACGCCGAAAGCCATCTGCATTTTGGGCCATCCCGACCCAAGCAGAGAATCGGGAAGACCAAGACTGATAAAAATCAGATAGATTACCGCAAGCAGTAAAGAACCCATTGAAATCTCCTCCGTTTTTATCAGACAGACAGAGCAACACAGCAACACGCCCGGGAGCAGTCATCAGACAGACAGAGCGGCACAGCGGCACGCCCGGGAGCAGTCAGAGGCCGAGCTAGTGCCTGCAAAAAACTGTGCTCTCGGCTTTTCTCATGCTCTCTTTCTTCAGGACGCGGTAATCCTGCATCATCTTGTCATTTTCCATGAGGAAGCAGCGCGCCGTCGGCTGATTCTCATCGACGTCATAAAGCCCCATCAGGTAGGCATTAAGTCCTGCGCGGTCCTTAAAGCGCAGCGCTCGGTACTGCTTTTGAAAGGCGAGCTTCTCGATAAAAAGAAGTTTTTCGCTCCCTTCCTGGAGTAAGACGCCCACATGCCCCGGAAAGAGAATATTGTCCTCCGGCTCAAGCTTCGAATGAAGCCATACCGTGACAATGCTTGCCTTTCCGCCCGAAAACGAAAGTCCTCTCTCCCGCCACGCCTTTTGGACCTGTTCGCACTGCACGGCCGTGTCCGTGCTGTCCGCCGCCGCAACTTCGGCGAAAAGCCGCGTGAAGACATCATTTTCACCGCTGTCCCAGAGCGCCTCCGGCGCGCTTTTAATTGCCTCCAGATCAAAAGAGAGGTTATCCTCGGAGGCCTCCGACGCAGCCTCTCCTCCCCCCACCTTCACCAGGGAACGCGCAAGCATAAAGGCCGTGATGCGGCAGTTGGTGCCAATAAAATCAGGATAAGCTTTCTCCCAGCGGTCCGCCATCTCATCCTCGGTCGAAGCATCGCCGACCGCCGTGTTAAAGCGCTCCACCTCGCGGAAAAATTCCCGGCTGTCCGCATCCGGGATGCCTGCCGCGCTGAGCGCCTTCTTAACCTCCTCCTGCCCGCCGCTCTCCCGCAGATTGATCTCCTCCGGCGCCTCTGCGCTCCCTCCCTTATGAAAAGAGCCGCAGGCCATGAGGCAAAAAAGCCCCAGGACGCCTGCAGCTGCGAGATAAAGCGCCTTCTTTCCCGCCCGCATCAGGCCTGGTGGGATGCGATGATCTCTTTGATCTTCGCGATCAGCGTATTCACATCAATGCCCGAGGTCTGGGATACCTGGGCGAGATCCACCTGACTCACAACGGCCTTTGCGAGCGGATTATTTAACGCTGTAAACTTGTCACTGAATTTAATGAGCTCATCCTTCAGAAACGGATACTGCTTGAAGAGCTCCGCGAGCTTAGTCACACTGCTGATATCCATAGTATTCTCCATTCCGAGGCAGTCTTCTGCCTCTTTCAAAAGCAATGTAGGCAGGGCTAATACCCTGCCGCTATAGTATAGCAAATCCGCTACGCTTTTTTCCATGAATTTTATAATAAGAAAATGTATTGTATCTTGGGGAAACCGTAAAATCTATCCTTCCTCCGAGCTCAAAGCGTCTTATGTTCCGCAGACCAAAACTGCTCCGCGATCCGCCTTTCGACATGCCCTCGACACGATTCAGGATCTGCCTGATCGCGCACTGCGCGCTTTCTTGCAAACTCCGAAATCCTCAAATCAAACTATCTTCCATAGTTGGCCGCTGCTGTGCGTGATGACGCATTTGTCCTAAGTGGATGCCCTGTCGTAAACCCGGGGCTCCGCTTCCATTTCTGTTTCTTCTCGCCCTAATACCAGGGTATCTTGATCTCCTTTTATTCTGATCTTCTCACGCTGCCCCTCCCTTCATATGATTTTCCGCCCTCCCCGCCAAAATGATTGGCATCACTGTGAAGCAAGCAAAGCACTGTCAGCATCTGCACTGGTGTGCTCCTTGAATGATTTCTCTTCCTATTTCGTTTTAGTCCGCGCTCCCCTCGCGGGGAGCGATGATAAGAATTTTCTGTAGTGTACGTCATCTCCACATTTCAATCCACGCTCCCCTCGCGGGGAGCGA
>NZ_KI273129.1:45391-48744 GCF_000469565.1 Oribacterium sp. oral taxon 078 str. F0263
ATTTCAATCCACGCTCCCCTCGCGGGGAGCGACTGGAGACCTGATCTATTGGTGCTGGATGACATTGAATTTCAATCCGCGCTTCCCTCGCGGGGAGCGACAAGAGGGCCTGAATAAGATTTCCGAGAAGTTCGGTATTTCAATCCACGCTCCCCTCACGGGGAGCGACGACGATCCGCAAATCATGGTGAAGAGGGTTTACGATTTCAATCCACGCTCCCCTCGCGGGGAGCGACCAGTGCATTATGATACCTGTTAAAGTGGACCTTAGAATTTCAATCCACGCTCCCCTCGCGGGGAGCTGTTAAAGTCGGCGGCTTTTGCCCGGAAATAACCGGAACCTTTTGTCTTCATTCAGCCGGGATCTCTGTCCGGCATCCTGGACGATCCCGGCAATGACTTTATGAAAATTCGCCTTCCAGAACAGTGCTGACGGCGTGATCATCGATCAGCCGCATCTGATTCTGACAGCCATACATCAGAACGCTCGTGCATGGTTATTGATCAATCTCGGTATGCCTGCGCTGTATTCAAAGATCTTCCGGATAGCTTCCTTTGTGAAGATCTCGCTCCTGGCACCGGCAACAGTCATCTGGTGTGAGATGTAAGCCGTTGTCTCAGACAGATCGTAGTGATTCAGGATACTCTGTATATTTACCCTTTGGCGTATCGCAGTGCATTTCTGAAGTCCCAGCTTTGCCCTGAGTTCAGGTTGCCCGGCCAGAATCAGGCCGATCGGACTTTCCGCATCAAAGTGCATGTTCAGAAGAAAGCGTATCTCTTCCAGCATTTCAAAGCTGAGCAGATGGCTTTCATCGACGACACATACCGTACGGATCCCGTCCATGGCACGCATCACGGAAAGCTTTTCGTGGAGCTGCCTTTTGGCATCGGATACGTTCCACCTGGCCTGAACACCGATCTGCTCCAAAAGGATCCGATAAAAGTTTCTGGGCTTCAGTTTTGATTCCGACACATAAAGCATCCGGTGCCGCCGGAGATCCAGCGTATCTGACAGCTTCCGGAGAATGGTAGACTTTCCGGTCCCGCAGTCTCCGGTGAGAACTGCAAACATCCGGTGGCTTGCCGCATATGTCATCCGGTCAAGGACCTCCTGTAAAGCCGGAGTGATGTACAGCTTATCCGTAGCGATGTTTCTTGGGAAGGGCGTCTGCGTGAGCTGATAGAATTCTTCATACATTTCCTGCCTCCTTCAGTCCGGAGAATGACAGGACTGTATGATGGGATTGCTCCCGGACCCCATTCCTCTTTTCGGCAGCTCTCAGAAGCCTGGATTTCGAAGGCTCCGTTTTCTCCAGATGCTCCGGCAGCTTCGGTCTCTTTGCCGAATGAGGCTGGATAACCAGCGGGGTCGCCTTGCAGGCTGGAAATCCCCTGCATTCGATTGTCAGCACAGAGAGATCGGCAGGATCGTATACCACATCGACCTTGTTGTAGATCATGGAAAGTCCCAGTTCGACTTCATACTTCCGGCCATTAAAGCTAATACACCCGCCTTTGTCGACCTTCCTCTGTTCACAGAACAGGAACGCATTGGCAAGGACATCCTGATCGATAAAGCGGAGTTCATGGAGATCACTCTGATAGCATTCCTGCGGAGTCCGGCCATGCAGGGAGGCGTGCGGCTGGCTGAGGTAGCACTCCTGCATCCAAACATGGTAAAGTCTGTTCAGTTCCTCAAGGGCCCTGGGCTTTTCGATCGCTGCTTCTCTTAAGAAGGCGTCAACGGTCTGGTTATAACGTTCCTGCTTGCCTTTTCCCTCTGGATTGTATGGTCGGGCATAAAGCAGGAGAATGCCAAGTTTGCTACAGGCACGTTTCATCCAGTGGCTGCGGAATTGTCTTCCGTTATCCATGTACAGGCAGTCGGGAGCCCCGTACTTGACAAGAGCTTTGCGGAAACAGTCCTGTACAATCGACTGATCAAGGGTATCGTAGAATTCCGAGTGCATGATGTTCCGTGTGCAGTCATCAATAAAGCAGACCATGTAGGTGGGCTGTCCGCCCACATAGATGCCATACTTGATGTCGGTCTGCCAGAGGTAGTTCCTCCATGGCTTCTGGAAACGCCGTGCAGAGGTGACGTCGCTGGCGTATGTCTTCATCTGGCGGCTGGAGTACCCCCGCACCGCAAGCTGGTCCTGCAGAGTACTCTTTTTCAGAAACCCGGGTTCTGCGAGCCCTTCCCATTCCAGGATGTGAATGATTTCATTGATACTCCGTTTGGGAACTTCACGGCGGAGTTTGATGGCTTCCTGGATAAGATCGTCGGGGATCCTGCTTTTGCCCGAAGAGGACGGGGCCTTTGGCTTAAGGCCTTCAAATCCGTTTGCCCGGTAGCTTGTGATCCAGCGCCGCAGTGTCCGCTCGCTGACCTGAAATTTACCGGCTGTGTCCGCCTTCCGTTCCTCATATCTGGCATGATCGATGGTCGGATCCAGTAGCGGTGCGATGACCTGCATGCGATTGGCTGCGATTTCTTCAATCCGTTGTTTTTCCATAGTGACAGAACCTCCCTTCAGATTTCAGGGAGTATTCTATCGTACGGTTTATGGACAATCATTGCAGAACGGGTCTGTTCTCCACCTTCCGGAGTTTACCACTTTGCGGACAAGGTCCGCCAGCCATCCGGATGGTAACCGGAGCGGGTCAAGAGGAAGAAGCTTACCGACTTCCTCAGCCAGGGCCCTGTCCCTCTGATAAAGGTATGACAGAGATCTCAGGGCAGCCTCGAAATAAGCTCTGATGCCCGCAAACCAGCGTTTCATCCTGCAAACGGTAGAGTTTTCGCCGAGGAACCATCCGGTGTTTCCGTCTGATGTCAGAGCCGCTTCGATGGCAGCTGAGTCATAACGCTTGTAGGGTACGATGCAATCTGGGAGTTCATGATGGATGCGTTTGCATTTCCTGCATCTGAGTCTGCGGATGATCAGAGTGGCGGTGGATCCGTCTTCTCTGTATCCTTTCCGCTTCCGGCTTCCGATTACTTCCAGATCGCCATCACAATAGGGGCAGTGCGATATTTCCCTGCTCCTTACATAAAAGAATCCTGCGTACCGGGCTTGAGTTCCAGCTCGTAAGAATGTACAATGACCATGTCAGTTGTGACAGGAGCATTCCCGGTATCGCCACTAACGAATACTAGCAAGGGGATGCTCTTTTTTATCCTCCATCTATCTGGCTTCATTGGTCATTATAGTCGTTTATTACCGGACAGGCAAAGCCGCCGGAAACAGGCCATTAGGTAATGGCTTTAACAGGGAGCGACACCTCTGTCTGGTTTGAAGGACTCCCAGATATAATTTCAATCCACGCTCCCCTCGCGGGGAGCG
>NZ_KI273129.1:48844-49078 GCF_000469565.1 Oribacterium sp. oral taxon 078 str. F0263
TTTCAATCCACGCTCCCCTCGCGGGGAGCGACCTGCATCCTGAAGGATGATACCGCGGGAGGAAAGATTTCAATCCACGCTCCCCTCGCGGGGAGCGACCCGCCTATGATATCCGTGGCCTGACGATAGAGTTTGATTTCAATCCACGCTCCCCTCGCGGGGAGCGACCGGAGATCATGAAGCTCTCCGGCGTAATCAGCTCATTTCAATCCACGCTCCCCTCGCGGGGAGCGA
>NZ_KI273129.1:49178-49878 GCF_000469565.1 Oribacterium sp. oral taxon 078 str. F0263
TTTCAATCCACGCTCCCCTCGCGGGGAGCGACACGGAGGTGGCGGAAAAGTCGCAGTATGTCAATATTTCAATCCACGCTCCCCTCGCGGGGAGCGACAGATTGTATGACGATATCCATTGACGGCGCCGGATTTCAATCCACGCTCCCCTCGCGGGGAGCGACGGTCTTGGTTCAGTAGATAATACCTCAGATGAGGAATTTCAATCCACGCTCCCCTCGCGGGGAGCGACGACGACGCAGAAATTCAGAAAATCATAACCAAAATATCTCAATCCACGCTCCCCTCGCGGGGAGCGACCAGGCAGGGCGCGGGTTTTCGGAAGGATACCAGCTATTTCAATCCACGCTCCCCTCGCGGGGAGCGACGCTTGCCCAAACTATAGGGAGGAAAAGTCATGGATTTCAATCCACGCTCCCCTCGCGGGGAGCGACAGTAAAAATCTTTCGCCGGAATATGATTTGCAATAATTTCAATCCACGCTCCCCTCGCGGGGAGCGACCATGCTCCTGATCTGTCGGACTTGCTGCCATCTATTTCAATCCACGCTCCCCTCGCGGGGAGCGACCTCATGCTCTTCCCCGAATTCTGCGGAATTCAGAATTTCAATCCACGCTCCCCTCGCGGGGAGCGACCCGTTTTCCATTGATCTCCCGACTCCGACAGTGATTTCAATCCACGCTCCCCTCGCGGGGAGCGA
>NZ_KI273129.1:49978-50207 GCF_000469565.1 Oribacterium sp. oral taxon 078 str. F0263
TTCAATCCACGCTCCCCTCGCGGGGAGCGACCCTCTCCTTGCCGTGTTCAGGATCTCCCTCTGCCATTTCAATCCACGCTCCCCTCGCGGGGAGCGACTTTGCCTGTTGTATCTTTTTAAGACACTTTTATGTATTTCAATCCACGCTCCCCTCGCGGGGAGCGACAAGAGCCGATATCCTTCATCATATTGTGAAGAGATTTCAATCCACGCTCCCCTCGCGGGGAGC
>NZ_KI273129.1:50307-50611 GCF_000469565.1 Oribacterium sp. oral taxon 078 str. F0263
TTTCAATCCACGCTCCCCTCGCGGGGAGCGACTCGACTCCACCGGTAATCATCTTTGTCCACTCTGATTTCAATCCACGCTCCCCTCGCGGGGAGCGACCCTGACCGCTTCCGATCATCCGCATCTGCTGTTTTGATTTCAATCCACGCTCCCCTCGCGGGGAGCGACAATTAACCGAAAGGCCGGTTTCAGTCGATCATTAATTTCAATCCACGCTCCCCTCGCGGGGAGCGACGGGCGGAAGATACTCCCTACGCAAGGGCGATTATGCGATTTCAATCCACGCTCCCCTCGCGGGGAGCGA
>NZ_KI273129.1:50711-69481 GCF_000469565.1 Oribacterium sp. oral taxon 078 str. F0263
TTTCAATCCACGCTCCCCTCGCGGGGAGCGACGCGCAGATTCCCCGCCAATCAGCATTCCTTTCACGATTTCAATCCACGCTCCCCTCGCGGGGAGCGACAGTGAAACAGATAAATATTCTTTCTGTTTCTCAATAAAAATAGCATGTTTCTCTTGATAAGTACAGCGTGGTAAAATAATCCTTTTTTAGTCGGCGATTCAATGCGATATGTTCATTTTTTTCGGTGCGAATCCTTCGGTCATTTCATGATCTCTTCACGTTCGCACTAGAAGATTGAAGCTAGAAAATCAAGGCTTCCTCCACTTGAATTCCCTGTTTCCTCCCGATCTGCTCTACTTTGCCCCTATGAGAGTTTCCAAGATTATAAAAGCGAAGACTGTCTATTTTTTCATCAATAATTTCAGAAAGAATATTTTTTAATACCAGATACTGCGTGTTATCCAAGATGCATTCAAACACCGAGTTCTGCACCCTGCTTCCATAATTCACGCATTCTTTGGCGATCTTCCGGAGCCGTGTCTTCCCTGCGGACGTCTCTGTATTGACATCGTAGCACACCAGTATCAGCATACTTTTCCTCGCATTCTATGCAGGCGGATCCTGTCTGTTTCACCGAAAAGAAATTGTTTGACTGTTTGAACAGCCCAGATGAAATATTCGAACTACTTCATCCCATTCTTTACTCAATCATAATCCATAGAGAAGATCAACTTCTCTATTTCCAAAGAAACGGCGGATAACTCTCCAGGTCTCCTCTCAGATACCGGCTAAGAAGCAGCGCCTGCGCATATGGCACCATTCCCCACTCCATGGTCTCTTCAAGGTAGGGATGTTTCAGGCTCTCCTTCTTGTGCTTCTGCCACTCTACGAGAACCCTTTTTCTGCCCTCATCCTTTAAGAGCACCGCCCCATTTTCCTTATGGACGAAGTCCTTCCGATCCACAATTCTCTTATTGATCAGGCGAAGCACGAAGCGGTCCGCCATCACAGCTCTCAGTTCTTCCATCATGTCCAGCGCCAGCGACGCCCGCCCGGGTCGATCCGCATGCATCATTCCGATATAGGGGTCCAGCCCGACTGCCTCCAGAGAAGCACTCATCGAATTGCTCAGAAGAGCATAAATAAACGACAGAAGCGCATTCACAGGATCCATCGGCGGTCTTCTGCTTCTCTTTCGAAAGAAAAAATCCTTTTTCTGCTGAAGGATCAACTCGTCAAATACGGAAAAATAGCAGTTTGCAGCCTCTCCCTCTATCCCCCTGAGACTGCTCTCATCGATGCAGTCCTGTGCTTTCAAAGAGGCCTCCCGCAAAAAAGCTGATATCTTCTTTAGCTTTTCGATATCCACCTGCAGCTCATGGTCTCTCGTAAATCTCTCCAGCACCCAGCGCGCATTATATAGCTTTCCGAAGATGCAGTTTCTTGCGATTTCGAGCCTTTCCTCCGAAGCAGCGACAGCATACTGTTTCTGACGAAGGAGCACATTACCCTTCGTCCGCCCTGTGACTCTCGCGAGAAACCTCCCCTGTGGACTCAGATAACAAAGCGATATCCCGCGCTCCGCACACGCTCCCATTAAGGCCGGACTGGTGCCCCTGTACCCAAGTGACACTACGCCTTCCAGATTATGAAGGGGAACCCGCGCCAGCTCTGCATTTCCCTCCAGGATTACGATATTTTCTCCATCCAGAGCCAGATAACTGTTTTCCGAGCTGATATAAAGCGTGTTCAGCAGTCTTTTCATGGCTCTTCCTCGTACATCCGATTCTCAATATAAGTCCGCACGCTTCTCAATTTCTCCAGTTCCGGGAGACAGATCTCCTTCAGAGAGCAGGCTCTGCATTTTTTCCCTCCCTTCACCTTCGGTGTATACCCTCGCTCATAATATCGCCGCATCTCCGAACATACCGCTTCCGTTCTCTCTCGAAGCTCTTTCGTAATTTCCACGGTATCCCTTCTCCGGGTCTCTCCATAAAAAAGAGCGCCCTGCGGAATCTCCGTAGAAAACATCTCCTCCAGACACAATACTTGTGCGCTGAGCTGCAGGATGTCCTCTTCTTCTGTCTTGGGCCGTCCTTTTTTATACTCCACAGGATAGGGGAGATATTCGCCTCTGTGCCCGTAGAGCCGAATCCCTCCCTCTCTCCTGTGAAATTCAACGATATCACATTCTCCGCTGATCCCCAGCCTTTTGGATGAGACCGGCAAAGCCCTCACGATCAGCATATCCTCTCTCTTTTCCCGCAGCAGAGGATCATGAGCCCTCTTATGCATCAGATCCCCTGCTACGGTATGTTCATTATCTGCCCACTGCTGCTCCACATGAATCAGGGCCCACTGCCTTCTGCAAAAAAGGAAGTGCTGAATCCCCGAAATCATAAGGTAATCCTCTTCCCGCACGTTCATTATATTTTCTCAATGAACTCGACGCTGTCCGGAATCGACGCATCCTTCCTGATCTCAATCCTGTAGTCGCTGTACTTCCTCGGGAACTGCACCTCCGGAAGCTTCTCCGCATGGACTGTCTCAAACAGCTTATAGGCCGGGCAGTCCCCAAGCTCCGTGCTGTGCTTAAATACGATTAAACGTCGAGCCGACATCTTCCCTCTCGCCGCCGAATGATCATTCTCAAACATATTGATCAGCGCCTCCCAGAAAAACTCCAGATCCTCTTCTGAGAAACCGGTCGTCTTTCTCGCGAGGTTTGCGGAGATGAAGCCCTCCGCGCGGTACAGCGCATAGGGAACAATATACTTTCTCCCCCATTCTATACGCTTTTCCAGCGCATCCTTCTCCGTTGTGATAGCCATGCGGGTAATCGTCACCTCCTGACTCACAATAGGATCAACACTTCTCGCAAAGCTGAGCTGGACCGGGCCTCTAACCTGCCCACAGTTCAGATGCCCCGGAGCAAAAGTGGTCATCACTGCACCGAAGCTTCGAATATCATAGAAATTCCGACACATGAATTCCAGGATCTTTTTGTCGGCATCCGGATCGGTTCTCTTTAAGGTTTTGACGTCCTCAGGCTTTCGTCCGATATAGGACAGTGCCCTTTCATCACTTTTATTCAGAGTAATGTTTTCCTTGATGTAGATCCCGAAGCCCTCCTGATCCTCCTTTATCGTCTCCACATAATTTCGGATCTTCCTCTTCAGGCAGACATCTGTCACAAGCCCGTATCCGCTCTCCGGATCGATGCGGGGCATATTTCCTGCATCGGGGTCTCCATTCGGGTTCCCGTTCTCAACATCGAAAAAGAGCACAAACTCATACCGGTTCTTAATCGGCTCGCTCATCTCACTTCTCCTCCTTCTTTCTTTTCATAGAACTTCTGTCTCTGATGGTAGTATCCCAGGATAAACATCCCCTGTTCGTTCAGGGACAGGCGAGAGGGGAAGGCTCCGACCGACTCCGACACCTCAAGCATTCCCTGGAGCTCTGTCAATATCCTTTCACAGAAAACGGCCAGCCCGGGATTCTCGTTTCTTATTTTTCTGAGATGGCTTTCCTTCAGCCGAAAGAGAAGCGGAAAAACCATCGCCGGCGTGCCGCACGCCGAATTAAAATACCGATCCCGGATCGTCGCGTTTACCGTCAAATTTGCCGCTCCCTGTATCTTCTCCAGGACAGCAAATTCCCTTCCGAGAATATACGCCCTGTCCCTGCAATTCTCATTCAGTGCCACAAAATCCTCCCCCTTTCCCAAATAAAGCTCTCCGTAATTTCTGAGAAGAATCGCCTTGATCAGCGCCGCACGCCTCCTATTGATCTTATTCTTTCCCTGGTCAGCGCGAATACGAATCAGAATCCCATAATATAAACTCGCGGGAAACTTCCCATGCACCAGGATTGCCCGCAGGCATTCGGATCCCAGTGCAGGCGGTATCGACTTGTCCCGGGAATTCTGATTGACGGTCTCCTCCAAGAGCTTCCGAAGCGCCGGCTGCTCTTCCGCCCATTCTGGACCTGCTATCTCAAGTTCTTCGTAAAAACGCTGAAAATTCCGAAGGATATCACCAAACGAATTCTTTAAGAAGAGACGGACTGCCAGTCTCCCCTCATGGCCCGAAAGGCCGAGGATGCAAAAGTTCTGCTCCGGATCCAGATGAACTCCTTTGTAATCCACCCCCTGTTTCCCCGCGACATTCCGAAGGACATTTCCGGTAATCTCCTGATTATCCTCTTTCCCTTCGAGACATGAAGAAAAAAATCCCCCATACTCCTTCTCTCCGCTCTCCGCCCAGAATATCAGGCATAATAGGTCCCCAAACTTTACCTTCTGCTCTGTCTTAGTTAACAGAAACTGCAGTGCCGTCGTATAGGAAAACATCGCGCGTTTTCCGACCGGGGCGTTAAAGCTTTGTTCCTTTCCGTAGGAGTAGAAAGCCGGCGCATTAAAGGATACCAGAGCGGCACCATTTGGGTGAGTCTTTTTTATTCCCTTGATCAGGGTATGCGTTCTTGCAATCTCCGAGAACTCTCCCGTCACGAGGCAGCGGCCATACTCCTTGATCTCCCCCTGCTTCTTTTTCCCTTGTTTCTTTTTCCCCTGCTTCTTTTCCTCCCCCTTCTTTTTCTCTTGCTTCTTTCTCCAACTCTCCCAGGCCTGTTGCAACTCCGGGATGTCCTGCGCATATTTCCCCTCGATGGAAAAGATCAGATTCCCCGCCTTTGTAATCTTGCTGTCCTTCTTCTTGAGAAATTCCTCTGCCCGGCTCGGATCCCAGCTTTGAAAGAACTTTTTCAGTGCACTCGCCCCAGGGCCGTCACAATCCCGGAGGATGTCCATCAGCTCTTCCTTTGTCGCAGCGAAATATTCTTGGCCTTTTCCGTCCGAAGTGCCGTCACTGAAGCCAAGCATATGCTCTGCATTATCGCAGAGAAATATGGCAGCCTTTCTGTGGTTTTGAGCTCCCTCTTTTTGGGGGACCTTCATCAACGGAAGTTCTCTCACGCTTCTCTTTTTTATTTTATCTTCCGATCCTAAGGAAAGAATTTTCAGAAGTTTTCCCTCAGCATTGAGCTCCAGAGAATAGGCTACCCTCTCATATCTCCAACCATCCAGAGCGATCTCTCCCCGCTCTGCGAGCGCCTCATAGTATTTTACAAGCTCCTGTAAGATCATCGCAGTACCTCGCAATTTCTGAGGTCTATGACCCCGTTTTCCATCTTTGCTCGGAAAAAGGTTGGACGGATATCCTCCGGATTCGAATAATCCATATCATAGAGCATCAGCCCGAGATCCCGGCTTTCTCCGCCTCTATGCTCCTCTCCCTCATCCCAGGGGCAGAAGAAGGCCGGAAACTCCCGGCATCCCAGGTATGGCTGATGGTAACACTCTCCCTTTCTCAGACGCCTGGACATAATATCCTTGAATTTTCCGGGATTATCCCCGGGGCTCGCCTTCTCCGTCATCTCAAAATGTGCCTCTATCCCGTAGGCTACATCCTTCAATATAATGGATGAGCGCTGCACGATGTCCGACTTTGTATTTAAAAATAAACTCTCCCCTTTTCCCCCATTATAGGCGGTCAGCGGATCTTCGCGAGGGATTCTTGATTTCACTTCATTTCTCCGGATCGAAGTAAAACAGATCGGCTTCAGCGCATGGATCCGATCAATTTGCCACCTCATGCCGGGATGCCAGTAGATCGCTTCCAGGATACCCCTGGCCGCCGACGGCGTAATGACATCATAGCTGTAGCGCTCGGCCCGGAGCTCCGGTCGGGAAAAAAGCGCATAATCCCCCCAGATTTTCACCTTCACCCCCACGCTCATTTCACTTCCCTCCCCTTTATGGATTACAGCATCACTTTATACATTTTTATTAAGATATGCTTTAATTATAGCGTTTTTTTCTTCTATTCACAATAAACTTTATTACATTTTAATGTATATTATTTTTATCGGGCAGCAAAATGGATATCCTGCCTGCATGTGTAGGTATCCCGGCGTCCGGATTTTCCGCGGGGATCTCTTTCACAGATAAATCCCCTCCCCAAGCTCTGCCTCCAGCAAGATTCCCTTTTCCTCACTATAATCCTCCTTCTCCCTCAGAACATAGAGATTCCCCTTGGCACCGGATTCCAAGGCCCGAAATTTCCCCGCATCAAAAAGCTGCTGAAAGAGGTTCTCATAGAGATTCACGGAGTACTGCTGCATGGCCCTCGCTCTTTTTCGGCTCATCCCCTCCCGCTCAATCTGAAAAAGCAGCTCTTTCCCCTCCTCATCCCAGGGGACGAAGATGGTCTCTCCGTTTTGTTCGATCAGTCTGAGATCCTCCGCCTGTTTCGGGAAGGAAAAGGGGTTCCTCTCGATTTCCTTCAGGATAGCCTTCTTGTCCGTCTCCTGCATCCCCAGGATGGCTTTCCTATCCGAGCGTTCCGTCCCCGGAATAGCTTTCCTTCCCGGCTTTCCATAAAGCATCCAAAAATACTCCCGTATCGTATCGGGATCTGCCGGATCTCTCCCCATCTCTAAAAGCAGAGAGCCGATTTCAATCCTCTGTTTCTGAGAAAACGGCGCTGACTTGCTGTCCACCAGAGAAAAGACATGGCAGACGCTCTCTTCCCTCTTCCTTCTCCCTTCCCGATTGCACCTCCCGGCCGCCTGGATGATCGAGTCCAGCCCCGCGATCTCGCGATAGACCGAGGCGAAGTCCAGGTCCACCCCCGCCTCCACGAGACTGGTAGAGATCACGATGCAGCGCTCCCCGTCTCCCTTCTTCAATCTCTCTCGGATATCTCCCAACACCTTCCGCCGATGCTTTGGGATCATCAGCGTGGACAGATGATAGAGTCCATCCTCCCCTCCCTCCTTTCGGAGAAGCTCATAGATTTCCTGAACCTCTCTCCGGGTATTCAGGATGCAGAGGGCCTGTGTCTCTCCCCTCAGCCTCTCGAGAAGCGTTTCCTGCTCGAGCGCCCCCAGGAAACGGATCTCACAACGCCGAAAAAATAAGAACTGCTCTGCCATATCCGGGCAGAGCTCTCTCACTTCCCCGGCGGATTGCAAAAAGGGATCAATGTCGGGCTGTGTCGCGGTACACAGGACCGCGCTGCAGTGGTATCTTCGGATCAGCTCCTCAATGGACGAGATGCAAGGCTGGAGATAATCCTTTGGCAGCATCTGCGCTTCATCAAAGATCAGCACAGAATTCGCAATGTTATGAATCTTTCTGCATCTGGAAGGTCGGTTTGAAAAGAGCGACTCAAAAAACTGCACATTTGTTGTGACGATGATCGGCATATCCCAGTTTTCCGCCGCAAGCTGCATCGGGCAAAGCTCCTCATCATCCTCATAGTCCACATTGCTGTGATGCTCCAGTACGTTCTGCTCCCCCAGTATCTCCTTAAAGACGGCGGCATTCTGCTCGATGATGCTAGTATAGGGAATCACGTATATGATCCTCTTCATTCCGTGATAAAGCGCGTGTCGAAGTGCGAAGGCCAGCGATGCGATCGTCTTTCCACCGCCGGTCGGCACACTGAGGCGGTACAGCCCTTTCTCCCCCTCCCCGGCGAGAAGGCAGTGCTTCAGGATCTCCGTCCTTCTCCTATTGATCTCCGATTTGGGCTCGTCCCTGAGCCACGGCTCAACATATCGGTCCAGGCGCTCCTTCAGCTCTTTAAGGTCCTCTCCCTGCCCCCGTCCCCGGGGCTTTTCTCCCCGCATGAAGCTCTCTGTATCCAGATAATCGGCGTCCACCAGGCAGGAGTACAGAAAGCGTGTGATAAAATTTACCTCAAACTGGGGCATCTTCGATCCTTCCGAAAGGTTCACCTCGGTTCGGATCGAGGGAAGCTTTACCTCACTCTCGTATGCGCTGTAATCCTCCAGTTTTTTCTTCATCCTCCCGGAAAATGTCTTTCTCTCCGCTGTGTCGGAAGACCCGCCCCTGTCCGGAAGCCCCGCGTGATGCCCGGCGATGCAGTAGGCGGCGATAAGATAGGCGCCTCGAAGCATCTCCGGCCCCTCCCCCATTTTTTCATAGGAAAGCTTCGCTCCTGCCGTAGAATGATCGACACGGATCGCGCTGCCCCGCAGTCTCCTCTGAAAGGCCTCACTGTACTTTCCGATATCGTGCAGCATCCCTACATAATATCCCCAGTCCCCACAGCCGAATTCGGAGGCAAAGCCTGCGGCCAATTCAGCCGTTCCCTTTAAATGAGAGAGCACGCTCTGCTCCCTTGTCTTATCCTCACTGATGTGCGCAAGATAGTTCATACTTCAATCCCCCAAAAAGCTCACAGCCTCCCGTAAAATCCAAGATCTCCCCCCCGCCAATATAAGCCTGCGCTGTCTTGATTACAAGATAGGAGGAAAGTCGAAACATAAATACAGGAAACATAAACACAGATTCCCTGCATAGCCTCCTGATGAGCACAGAAAGGAAAGCCGCAGAAATTATGCTATACTAATTCCGGCTTCCGCAGCCCGCACGCGCGGGAGGGAAGAAAATGGATCGAGCCACCTGCCACTTGAAGCCTATCTTTTCCGCAGCATACATGCACAGGAGGAAAAGAGAACACGACCGTCCCTTACGGAAGCAAGGAGAAACTCAGCGTTTTCTGCTTAAAGGAAAAATGCATCTTAGGCCCTTTTTATTCCTATAAAGAGCTATTAAAATGGAAGAAGGAAACACATGATGGAGATGGAAGGAGAGCGAGATGAGAAAAATACTGCTGGTAATTGATATGCAAAATGACTTTATCGATGCGGCTCTTGGAAGCCGGGAGGCGGAGGCCATCGTCGATGCCGTAAAGGAAAAGATCCGTTCCTACCCGGCGGAAAATGTCATCGCCACTATGGATACCCACGGGGAAAACTACATGGATACGCAGGAGGGCAGGAATCTCCCCGTCATGCACTGCATCAGGGGAACACACGGCTGGCAGCTCCAGACAGACGTCGCGGAGCTCCTGAGGCATGCGAAGATCTATGAGAAGCCGAGCTTCGGGAGCATGAAACTGGCCGAGGAGCTGAAGAAACTTTCGGAGAAGGAAGAGATCGAGCTGGAGCTGATCGGTCTGTGTACGGATATCTGTGTGGTCTCCAACGCCCTCCTCCTAAAGGCGGCGATGCCGGAGGTGAAGATCAGCGTAGATGCCGCCTGCTGCGCCGGTGTGACAGTGGAGAAGCACCGGGCCGCGCTGGAAACCATGCGCTCCTGCCAGATCCATATCGTAAACGATTAAAACATGCCGGGCATGCTTCCATCCTCAGCACCGGCAGAAGGAACTACGATTCCAAAGGCCCGCAGCGCTCTGGCGTCGTCTGTGCGCTCCGCTCTTCTTCGTGCCGACAGGAGCATTCCCTCTATGTTTATCCCTGAGATGCAGCGGAGAGGGAAGCGGGCAGACTGCGGCGGATCCTTCTCCCGAGCCAGAATGCGAGGCCGATCTTGCAAAGGTCTCCCGGAATAAAGGGGAGCACCCCCATCATCAGCGCGTCCCAAAGGCCAAAGCCCGGTTTCTTGGGGAGCAGCAGCGCGCGAAGCCACAGTGTGCCGAAGAGATAGCAGAGCAAAAGTCCCATCAGCATGCCCAGAAGCTGAAGAGCGGGCTTATCCGGAAAGCGCTCCAGGAAAAAGCCCGCGCATAAGGCGCAGAAAATCATGCCGAAAAGATAGCCGCCGGTGGGGCCGAGCAGCTTCGCTGCCCCTCCCGCGTAGCCCGAAAAGACCGGAAGGCCGAAAAAGCCCAGAAGAAGGTAGAGAAGGAAGGAAAGAGTCCCAAGCTTCATCCCGAGGATCTCCACGGAGAGAAAGAGCACGAAGAGCGTGAGAGAGAGGGGCACCGGGCCGATCGGGATCGCAAGCGGGCCGAGTATACATAAAAGAGCACACATCAATGCACATATACTCATCTTTCTCACAGAAATCTGTCTCATCCTCTTTCCTCCTCCCGGGAAAATAAAAATTCCGTCAATATAAGCGGCGCCGGAATCCGTATACGCTTCTCAGTGAAGTCAGTATACGAATTCCGGCGAAATCAGTCAACTATTATTTTATCTAAGGTTTACAATTATTTCAAAAGCTATTCCGATAATGAATCCCCGGGGATCGCTGCCTGAAGGGACATGGCAGGTCCTATGAAGACAGACGCAAATCCCCCACTTCCAGAAGCTGATCCGAAGCAGAGGGCACTTTCCCCGCGCGGGCACTCAGCAGTAGCGGTCCCTCTTCGGATCGATCTGTCCCTCCACGGAGATGAGGTCCATATACTCCGCGCCCTCCTCCGAGAGGCACTGCTTTACGCGGGAAAGCCATTCCTCCTCAATGAGCAGGGACATCCCGCAGGCAAGCTTCCTTCCGTAGCCGCAGCGGGGCGTCGGCGCGATGCGGTTCTCCAGTCCGTGCTCATCGAGGAGGGCATGGAGCGCAAGGCCCTCCTCGTAATTTCGAAAAAGGATATAGTAGCGTGTCTTAGGCATGAAGCATTTCCACGAAGGCTCCGATTCTCGTCCGAAGCTGCTCCGCGTCCGTATCCGCATAGTCCGTCTCCAGGCTGAGGACCGGGACTCCGGCCTCCTTCAGCGCGCGGGAGACCACGTACTTCTCCGTATCGTAGAGGCAGCAGAATTTTAAACTCGTATCGATGACGCCGTCGACCTTATACTCCTTCACCATCCGGAGAAGATCGTCGATCCTCCCCTTATTCGGCGTGAAGCAGGCGCAGTTCGTCTTCATATAGCGCTCGGAGAGAGCCATGAACTGCTCCTCCAGGGTCTCCCCTCCCTCATCCACGAGATTCTCGAAGTAGCGGGTGCCGGTACACATCTCCTCACAGACGACGGCAGCCCCGCTGGTCTCTATGATCTGGTGGAGCTTCCAGTTCGGGATCGACATCGGAGAGCCCGTGACGAGGAT
Source organism: Oribacterium sp. oral taxon 078 str. F0263 (assembly GCF_000469565.1). NCBI lineage: Bacteria > Bacillati > Bacillota > Clostridia > Lachnospirales > Lachnospiraceae > Oribacterium > Oribacterium sp. oral taxon 078. The sequence goes on from NZ_KI273129.1 coordinate 61,586, forward strand.
TCTCTTCGTCCCCTTCGGCACGACGCTCACGCCGTTTCGGATCCTCTCCTCGAGCTCATCCGCGAGGCGATTGCACATCTGCGTACAACGGGCGGGATCATCGAAGAAGGCGATCTGTATCATAAGGAGCACGTCCCTCCCGGAGATCGGAAGGCATTCGGACTTACGGCAGTCGTAGACCCTCTGGATTGCCTTCCTCTTCTCGTTGATGAGATGAATCGCCTCCCTGAGCTTCTCCACCGTGATCCGGTTTCCCGTGACCTCCTCGACCTTCTTCGCGAAGGCAGCGATCTCATCCTTCCAGCGCGCGATATCCTCCGCCCGCTTCATCTGCGGCACATCCATGACATACATCGGCACATCCTCGCCGAGGATCTCATAGGCCTTCTTCTTCCCGTCGCAGGTGGTCTCTCCGACATACATATCCGCGATCCGGAAGAAGGGACAGGTCCGGGAGAGTCTCGCGCCGACCGAGGCCTTTACGAGGGGGCAGGTGCTCTTCGGAAGCACGGCCTCCCCGGCGGGGACCCAGAACTGGGATCCGCTGCACAGTCCCGTCACGATGCCGTTTGCCGCGATCACCACCTCATCCGGCACATAGACACAGAAGGTGCCGAAGACCTTTCTCCCCTTTTTCTGCTCCTCGATGAGCTCCGCGGGGCGGATGCCGTGAACCTCCGAGATGACGAGATCCCAGAAGTCCATCGCCTTCGGGCGGTTCTCCTGACTCAGGAAGACATCCCCCACCGCAGTGGGAAGCACCTGGCATAGGGTGTCGTGCATATCCACATCCATCCCGATATTTTTCCACATCTCTACATAATCAGCCATAACGCACATTCTCCTTTTCCGTCGGCTCCGCTCTCCAATGCGGGACAATCCGACTCAAAACTCAGCGGGCGAGCTCCCTGACCGCCCGAATTGCCGACTCAACTTCATCCTCGGTATTAAAAATGGAAAAGCTGAAGCGCACCGCTCCCTGCTCCTCCGTCCCGAGCGCCTCATGCATCCTGGGGGCGCAGTGCGCCCCGGGCCGGGTGGCGATCCCGTAGTCCTGAGCGAGACAGTCCGAGATCTCCGCGGAGCTGTAATCCCGGATATTGAGAGCCGCGATCGCCGCCCTCCGTCCCTCAAAATCCCCATAGAGCGTGACGCCCGGGATCTCACGAACTGCCTCACAGAAACGTCTCAGCAGCCTGCTTTCCTTCTCCTCGATCTTCTCAAGCCCCATCCGATCGATGAAGTTCACCGCCGCTAAAAGCCCCGCGATTCCGTGCCCGTTCAGGGTCCCGGCCTCCAGTCTCGTGGGATAGTCGGAGGGCTGCTCCCTGAGATAGGAATGCACGCCGGTCCCGCCCCGCTTAAAGGGTCGAAGCTCCACTCCGCTCCGAAGGCACAGTCCCCCTGTCCCCTGCGGGCCCAGCATGCTCTTGTGCCCCGTAAAGCAGAGGATGTCGATCCCCTGCTTTTCCATATCCACCGGCAGGGCCCCGGCACTCTGCGAGGCATCCACGACGAGAAGCGCGCCGGCGCGGTGCGCGATCCCGGAGATCCGCTCGAGCTCCAGCATATTCCCCGTCAGATTTGAGGCATGCGTGCACACGATCGCCTTCGTCTCCTTCCGGATCAGCCGCTCAAAATCCCGGTAATCGACCTTCCCCCTCCGATCCGCCCGCACAAAGTCCAGGAGCAGTCCCCGGCTCTCCAAGTCATAGAGGGGGCGGAGCACGGAGTTATGCTCCAGATCCGTCGTGATCACATGCTCCCCCGGGGAGAGAAGGCCATAGAGCGCGATATTCAAAGCCTCCGTGGAATTCTGAGTGAAGATCACATGATCCGCCCTCTCGCAGTGAAAGAAGGCAGCCAGCCTGCGGCGCGCCTCGTAGACGGACTGGGAGGCGGAGATGGCCGCGCTGTGGGTCCCGCGGGAGGCATTGCCGGAATGCCGCATGGCCTCCATCACCGCTTCCAGGACCTCCTCCGGCTTACGGAAGCTCGTCGCCGCATTGTCCAGGTAAATCATGACTCCAGCTTCGACGCGACAAGCGCCGCTCCGATCGCCCCGGCATATCTCCCGTTCGGAGAACTCACGACCTCCCTGCCCAGGGCCTTTCCGAGGGAAGAGCGAAGATACTGAAACTCGCAGAGACCGCCCGTCAGTACAGCCTCCCCCTCCGGCGGGAGCAGGTGCATCGCCTGTGCCGCGACCTTCTTCACGATGGAGTCCACGACCGCAAAGGCGATGTTCTCCCTCTTCTCCCCTCTTCCGATCAGACTGATGACCTCCGACTCCGCAAAGACCGTGCACATCGAGCTGATGCTCGCGTCCTTCCCTCTCGAAGCCAGCTCGCAGAGCTCCTCCGTCCGAAGCCCCAGAGTATTCGCCATGACCTCCAGGAAACGGCCGGTTCCGGCGGAGCACTTGTCATTCATCAGAAAATCCGTCACATTCCCCGACTCGATCCGAATGATCTTCGTATCCTGTCCTCCGATGTCGATGACCGTCATGCTCTTTGCCTGATAGAGATAATCCGCCCCCTTTCCGTGACAGGTGATCTCCGTCACGGACTTATCCGCATAGGGCACACAGACCCTGCCGTAGCCGGTCGCGACGACAGTTCCCTCCTCAATATAGGAGGCGAGCCGCCGTCTGATCTCCTCCGCCGTATCCGCGCTGCTCCAGCCCGTCGGAAGCAGCAGCTTCTCCTTCAAGTCCTTCTTCTCGTCCAGCACCGCGGCCTTCGCGCAGGTCGAGCCGATGTCGATGCCGATTGCAAATTTTTTCATAAAGCCCCTCCAGACCAACTCAAATTATTATAAATTTTTGCCCTATTTCTGTCAAATTATATGCAGTATTTAAAGCTTTTTTGTATTTATTGCTTGAATTATAATAAATCTCTATCAAAGAAAAAGAGAGGGGGAAGCACCTTCTCTTTGGCGCTTCCCCCTCTCCCTCTCTAATATCTCTCTCAGCGGGGAAGAATGGATTCTATTTCTGATCTGCGACTGCCGGCCAACGGAAAGGATGCCGATCACCCTGTGAGCAGATCCCCCTCGCAAAAGCCGCACAGCCATAGGCATCTCTTCTCAGCGGCCGCCGATCACCCGGGACTTTCCGCCGTTTGGGCCGGAATTATCCGATCCGCCAACCTCCGCCCCCGCGCTCGGGTGCTTCATGAGATTGGGGTCTCCGGGTCCGATCACGCCGGGCCCTCCCTGCTGGCCGTCTGTACTCGCAGACTCCGGATTGAGCTGCCCCTGTCCGTTTTCGTCCGGGCGCCGCGGGAGCTTCTTCACACGCTCTATCGCATTCTCAAGCTCCTCCGTGAGGTCCTCCTCTCCATCCCTCGGCTTATAATCCGCGAGGATCTTCTGGGCCGTCAAAAGCATGGCATCCGTATCCTTATCCTGATACTCCGCCTCCTCCAGCTTCTGGATCAGAGCCCGAATCTCCGCGAGGCGCCGCTCCCGCTCCCTGGCGATGCGGCTCTCCTCTGCCCTTGAGGCCGCGATGGAGCTCTGTACTCTGGACTCCTCCTCGCTGGATTCCTCGTAGCTTTGGATCTCCTCCCGCATGCTGTCCTCGATCTTGTCGAAATACTTCTTTCTCTCCGAGAGACGGGAGAAGATCTTTCTCCTGCTCTCCGCGTCGCTCACGATATCCGCGTCACTCTTGATCTGCTGATAGAGCTCCCTCTCTGTAAAGATGTCCTCCACCCGGCTGATTATCATGCTCTCGTATTTCGTGAGCAGCTCCTCCGCCTCCGCCTTCTTCTCCTTTTCGGTCTTCTTCCGGAGGGAGGCCGCGGCACGGACCTCAGCTGTCGTAGAGACGAGATCTTCGATCCCCGTCTTTTTGTCGGTCTGCGTCTCCACCGTGGACGGCTTATCCCAGTCCTTCACCGGGAGATCCTTGTGGAGGACATTCATGGCATCCCTCCAGATCTTTCCGGCATAGGTCGCGCCGTAGATCCCCGGCATCGGCGCGGGCAGATCATGTCCCACCCAGACCGCCATGGTGTAGTATCTCGTATAGCCGCAGAACCAGGTATCCTTTGAGGCGTTGCTGGTCCCGGTCTTCCCTGCGCAGGGCATGCTCTTATCCAGCGCGAGGCCGCGCCCGGTGCCGTAGGGCTTCGTGATCGTCCCCTTCAGGATGTCCGTCATCATGTAGGAGCTGTCCTCCCGGTAAATCTGGACATCGCCGGGATGATAGTTTTTCGTGAGCTCACCGTTTTTCTGGTGCACGATCTTCTGGATGCAGCTTCGCTCGCTGAAGCGCCCTCCGTTTGCGAGAGCGGCGTAGCCCTTCGCCATATCCACAATCTTCGTCCCGTTGGTGAAGCCTCCGATGGATACCGCCGCCGACGTATTGTCCACCCAGCTCAGCCCCTGAAAATGCATGCTCTTCAGATAATCCAGGCCGTAGTCCACCCCGATATCGGAAAGCACCTGCCAGGCCACCGTATTCAAAGAGCGGTTCACCGCCTCCCGGAGCGTCACCTGTCCGTAATAATGATCCCCGGAATTCGAGGGCCCGTTCTCGAACTTGTGGTCATCGATGAGACTGCCCGGACTGTATCTCCCGCTGTCCAGCGCCGGGGTATAGTCCAGGAGCGGCTTGATGGAGGAGCCGGGCTGACGGACGCTCAGGTAGGCCCGGTTATACTTGTCCTCGGTCCCTCTTCCCCCGACGGCCGCCACGACATAGCCGCTCTCATTGTCCACGACCGCCGCCGCGCCCTGCATGGAGAACTTACCGTTCTCCTGCAAATCCTTGAATTTCTCGAGATCCTTGTCCAGCTTCTCCTGCACGATCCTCTGGATCTCCGGGTTCAGCGCGGTGTAGATCTGATAGCCCCCCCTGCGGATCTCCTTGTTGTAGAAATCATAGCTCTCGTTATACTTCTCCTCGTAGGCCTTTTGCTCCGCCTCATTCTCCCAGAGGTACTCGAAATGAAACTCATTCAGATCCATCAGCGTGAGCGTCGCCGAGTAGAGCGCGTAGGAGGTGAGGTAATCCTCGTCCGTCTCTCTCTGAATATTCCGGGAGACGCCGAGGTCCATGGCCTTGTACTGCTCGCACTCCTCCGCCGTGATATAGCCGCAGACGCTGAGGGAATTGAGCACCCGATTCCGCTTCGCAAGACAGGCGTCCGGATGCTTCAGCGGCTCGTAGCGCGAGGGAGCATTGGAGACCCCGGCCAGCATGGCGGCCTCCGGGATCGTGAGATCCGCCGCGGATTTATTGAAATAATAAAGGCTCGCGGACTCCACGCCGTAGCAGTTATTGCCGTAGAAATTCGTATTGCAGTAGAGCTCCATGATCTCGCTTTTGGAGTAGCGCTTCTCCAGCTCCTGGGCGAGCATCATCTCCACGATCTTCCTCGTATAAACCTTCTCGGAGCTTAAGTAGGTATTCTTTACCAGCTGCTGCGTGATCGTCGAGCCGCCCTGCGTGATCCTGCCGCGGTGGCGGATGAGCTGAATTAAAGCCCGGAGCGTCCCCATATAGTCCACTCCGTGGTGCTTCATGAACTTCCGGTCCTCCTGCGCGATATAGGCGTGCTGCAGGTTCTCCGAGATCTGGTCGATCTTCACATAGACATAGTGTCCCGCGTTGACGATGCCGAGAATCTCTCCGTTCGTGTCATAAATGACGGTGTCCGAGAGGCGGGTGAGGTCCTCGACATTGCCGGAGGCCAACTTATCATAGGCGATCTTCTTCAGGCGCTCATACTCCGGGCGCAGATAGAAAAACCAGCCCACGGCCATAAGGACGAGGCCGACCAAAAAGCCGCCGAGAAGGAAGCCGCCGATCCAGCGTAAAATGCGGTGCGGCTTTTTTCTGGTTCTCCCCATTCTCTTCATTCCTCTCCCCTCACGCCCTTCCCCGGGGCCTTAAAATCCTTCCGGCTCAGTTCGCTCCGTTTCCGAAATAGCGCTCCGCACGTTTCTCCTCTTCGCCTCCGCAGAGAGCCCCGGAAGACGGACTCGCTTCGTTGCGCGGAAATCGCCAGGATGAGTGCGGTCCAGATGAGTGCGGTTCGGCAGAAAGGCCCTCTCCGTAAAACGCTTTTTTGCCGCAGAGGGCCGGCACAGTCCCACCGGGGGATTTCTGCGCCGACCCTCATATTCTCTTCTCCGTCACTTCGCGTAGCCTACCGCTCTGGACTCCCGTATGATATTTACCTTGATGACGCCGGGATACTGCATCTGATCCTGGATCTGCTTTGAGATATCCCTCGCCATGATCGCCATCTCATCGTCGTTTACGAGCTCCGGTATCACCATGATCCGGACCTCCCGGCCCGCCTGCACGGCGAAGGACCTCTCGACGCCGCGATAGGAGTTCGCGATATCCTCCAGCTCCTTCAAGCGGTTCGTGTAGCTCTCCAGAGACTTTCTCCTCGCTCCGGGTCTCGCCGCGGAGATCGCATCCGCCGCCGCGACCAGGCAGGAGATCAGACTGCTCGGCTCCGTCCCTCCGTGATGAGACGCGACGGCATTGATCACAAGCTCCGGCTCATGATACTTTTTGCAGAGCTCGACGCCGAGTTCCACATGGGTCCCCTCCATCTCGTGATCGATCGCCTTTCCGATATCGTGCAGAAGGCCCGCCCGCTTCGCCATACGGATGTCCAGTCCCAGCTCCTCCGCGAGAAGCCCCGAGATCTGCGCGACCTCCATGGAATGCTGCAGGGCGTTCTGTCCGAAGGAGGTTCTGAACTTCATCCTGCCGAGCAGATAGACAAGCTCCGGATGGATCCCGTGTATCCCGAGCTCCAGCACCGCGGACTCGCCCTCCTCCTTGATGCTGTCCTCCACCTCCTTCCGGCTCTTCTCCACGACCTCCTCGATGCGGGCGGGATGGATCCTTCCGTCTACAATCAGCTTTTCGAGGGCAATGCGGGCCACCTCGCGCCGGATGGGATCGAAGCCGGAGAGCACCACGGCCTCCGGCGTGTCGTCCACGATCAGCTCCACACCGGTGAGCTGCTCCAGCGTGCGGATATTCCGGCCCTCTCGGCCGATGATGCGGCCCTTCATCTCGTCGTTTGGCAGCTGCACGACAGAGACCGTGGACTCTGTCACCTGATCCGCCGCGCAGCGCTGGATCGCTTCGACGATATATTCCCTCGCCGTCTTCTCCGACTCCTCCTTCGCGCGGTTCTCGTATTCCCGGATCATCATGGCCGTATCGTGCTTGATATCGTCCTCGACGGAATGCAGAAGCTCGGACCTCGCCTGATCCCTGGTAAGCCCCGAGACTCTCTCAAGCTCTGTCAGCTTCTGCGCGTGCAAAAGCTCGATCTCCGCCTCTCTCTCCTCGAGCCCCTTCTCTCTCCTTCCGAATTCCGCTTCCCGCTTCTCCAGAGACTGGGCCCTTCGCTCCGAGGCCTCATCCCTCTTCAGCATCCTCCGCTCGAGCTCGGAAACCTCCTTCCGGCGGTCCTTGACCTCCCGGTCCAGGTCATTCTTTGCCCGGAGAGCCTCTTCCTTTGCTTCTAAGAGCGCTTCTCTCTTTTTATTCTCCGCTGTTCGAATCGCATCATCTATGATCTCCCGGGACTTTTCTTCGGCTGTGCCCACCGTCTTCGCATACTCAGCCCTTGCCTTGCTCTGCCCGAGGATAAACGCGACGAAACCCACTGCGGCCGCCACGACAACCGCGGCGATAATGATGCCCACTGGGTTCAACTCTGTACCTCCTCCGCTCTCTCCAACTGACAAAAACAGACTTGACCCGCCCCCCGGCGAATCAGTCTCATCTAAGCATCGATCGCTCCGGGTCCGCGGCACTGCCGCCGTAAATCATCCGAAGCTGCTAATTCATTTCAATACAATCTATAAAAATATTTATGTCGGGGCGCGTCTTAACGTCTCTCTTCCGCT
>NZ_KI273130.1:0-885 GCF_000469565.1 Oribacterium sp. oral taxon 078 str. F0263
ATGATGAAGCTGTAATCGTTTTTATCCATGTAGGCCAGGTTCGCACGGCTGAAGTAACCGCGGTCCAGGATAAATCCAAGTTTCCTGTATCCATAGGAATACGCTTTATCCACGGCGTATCTCAGCTGTGACACGTCGTTGATGCTGCCTGGATACTGCTCATAGAAGAGAGGCTCGCGGTTGGCAGTGTCATAGGCGACAGAATAATGGAAGACCGGAAGCCCCGCATCTTCCTTTGGATGGCCGAACTCCACCATGTCGATGTCCCCGGACTGACAGTTCTTGTTGGTGGAGTCATAGGAGATATAAATCTTTTCTCTCTTATTCCTTCTTTCGTTCCAGCCGTTCAGAAAACCGACCGTCTGTTCCGCTCTGATACTGTGAAGGAAATCTGACACCTTCGAATCACTGTAAATTCTCATGTCACTGGTGAACAGAGGATGGCAGTATGCGTAATCAGGATAATACTGGCCTGCATTATCCTCCGAAACAATGGAGTAGCACGCAAGATCGAGCAGGAGTCCCGCGTCCTTCCTGTTCATGTATTTCTGCATAAGCTCAGGCAGATGATACTCATCGATGAGCTTCTCTAGTACGATGAAGCTTCCTGCGCTGAGATAAGGACTTCTTGCTGTCCTGTCCATCGCTTCCGGAAGCTCTGCATCAGGAAAATATTTCAGGAAGTTCTCGTTGGGCCACATCTTCCGGTCATCTTTGTTCAGCTGCCTGCCAATCATTGCACGCTTCGGGTAGGTGTACTGTTTGACCGGATTGTAAGCGCGTTCGTATTCGTATTCAACAGAGTAATAGCTTCCTCTTTTTTTCCTTACAAGAAGTCCCGGGGCATCCGGGACATCAACCTGGAAATCAAAAAACATGAGAATC
>NZ_KI273132.1:0-6929 GCF_000469565.1 Oribacterium sp. oral taxon 078 str. F0263
GTCGCGAAAGCTTCGAAGAAGCGAAGAGACGCTGGGACGGATACACGGCATGTCGTCCGGAGCTTTCCTGGCCAAGCAATGCGCAGAACACCGGCATCAGAGGCTTTTGTTCCGGCAGGCATCTGGGAGGCGGAAGAGACGCTGAGACTGAGACGGATACAGGACACAGCAAATTCTACAGAGAGGAGCTTATGGCAAGCAGAAAAGGCACAGAAATCGAAATTAACGAACAGATCAGGGACAGAGAGGTCCGGGTGATCGGCGCGGACGGACAGCAGCTTGGCATCATGTCTTCGCGGGATGCCTTTCGGATCGCAAGAGAGCTGGATCTCGATCTGGTAAAGATCGCCGCGACGGCGGCGCCGCCGGTGGTCAGGATCACGGACTACGGCAAGTATCGTTATGAGATGCTGCGCAAGGAGAAGGAAGCCAGAAGAAACCAGCGCACGACGGAGCTGAAGGAAATTCGCATGACGCCGAACATCGACACGAATGACCTGAATACAAAGCTTGCGGCGGCGAGGAAGTTCCTCGAAAAGGGAAACAAGGTGAAGATCGCTCTCCGCTTCCGCGGAAGGGAGATGTCCAGGATGAATCAGTCCAAATATATCCTGGATGACTTCGGCCAGCAGCTTTCAGACATTGCGGTGCTGGATAAGCCGGCAAAGGTGGAAGGCAGAAATATGGCTGTGGTTCTGAGTCCGAAAAAGTAAGGGACGCCGAACGGCCTGCTCTTAAACGGACAAATGCCGGGAGTCTGCAAAGGCGGCGCTGCCGCGCTGCTGTCCCTTTGCCGCGCCCATACAGGCATGGCGTCCGTTTTGACATCTGATGGGGACTGATAGAGTAAACTTACAGGAGGCAATTATGGCAAAGTTCAAGCTGAAGACAAAAAAGGCAGCTGCGAAGCGCTTTAAGATGACCGCTACGGGAAAGCTTGTTAGAAATAAAGCGAACAAGTCTCATATCCTTACCAAGAAAAGCACCAAGCGCAAGAGAGGACTTCGGAAGGACATCGTGACAGACCAGACGAATGTCAAGACGATGAAGAAGATCCTTCCGTATCTGTAAGCGCTGGGTCGGTAGAAAGAGGAGGAATTTATCATGAGAATCAAGGGCGGTGTAAACGCTAAGAAGAAGCATAACAGGGTACTGAAGCTGGCCAAGGGCTACAGAGGCGCCCGTTCCAAGCAGTACAGAGTGGCGAAGCAGAGCGTCATGAGAGCTCTGACCGAGTCCTACCGCGGCCGGAAGGAGAGGAAGAGGCAGTTCAGACAGCTCTGGATCGCGCGGATCAACGCGGCGGCGAGACTGAATTCTCTGTCCTACAGCAGGCTGATGTATGGTCTGAAGAGCGCCGGCATCGATATGAACCGGAAAATGCTTTCGGAGATCGCGATCGCGGATCCGGAGAGCTTTGCGAAGCTCTGCGAGGAGGCGAAGGGAAAGCTTGCGGACTGAGAAAAGAGGATAGGGATTGATTCTGCGGGGCGGACCCTCCGGGCGCTCCCTTGAAGCCGGACGGGCCGGATGGCGGACCGCTCCGGCTTTTCTTATGAGGACGGAGAATCATGCTTGGCTATACGCATCTTGTATATGGGATCGGGAGTGCGATGCTCTTCGTAAATCCCGGCGATCGGCTGGGCCTTCTGAAGGCCGCCGCCGGAGGGGCCCTCGGCGGGATGATCTGCGATGTCGATACGAAGCCGGGGAGATTCCTCCGGGATACCCTCTACAGCGGAGAGATCGCGCTCGGAGTCGCGGCAGTGAGCATAATCCTGGACTGGAAGATGAAGACGGGGATCTGCCGCTATGTGCTCTCTCACTGGGGGGAGAGCTCTGTGCTCGGCCTTCTCGGCTTTTCGCTCTGCTGCGTCTTCGGCATGCTGACAAAGCACCGGACCTTCAGCCATTCTCTGCTGGCCCTGCTTCTTCTGAGCATCTCTCTGAATGCCTTCTGCGCTCCTATCGTTCTCTCCTTTCAGATCGGCTTCCTCTCCCACCTTGCGCTGGACCTTCTGAATAAAAGAGACGTCTTCCTGCTCTTTCCGATCCCAAAGGGCTTTAAGCTGAATCTCTTTCACTCCGGAAAGCTCGCAAATCATATCCTGCTCCTGCTCGGGACCGCCGGCCTCATTTTCCTTTTCTGGGAGAAAAGCTAGAGGAGAGGGATTTCGCTTTTTGGTCCTTTCGAAGCGGAGAAGTCTTTCGGGGAAGGCACTTTTATGGTATGATTTTCGAGGATAAATTTCAGGAATCCTTTCGGGGAGAGGCGAGCTTTCGCCTTTGATTTTAAGAGAAATTTCAGGAGGCAGAGGATGAATCCGACGAAGATTCGCTGTCCGCACTGCGGGAGCGAGATTTTGATCAGGGGCGCGGGGAAGATAAGCTGTCCGCATTGCCGGGCAGATTTTTTTGTGGAGGAGAGGGCGAAGGATATCCGGATCAATATGACGGTAAATCGCTATGAAGGAGGCGGGAAGCCTGCTTCCTCCCATTTTCTTCTCTATCCTCTGCTCGGTATTCTCGTCCTTCTCTCCCTGCTCGGCAGCAGGGTTTTCCGCCGCAGCCCAAAGGCGGAGCCTTTGAAGGAAAGCTTTCAGGAGAAGGTGGAATCCCCTTTCCTGCGAAGGCTCTGCGCGGAAATCTTTCAAAAGGATCCCGATCTGCTCACGGCAGAAGAATACGGCAGGGTGGAGAAGCTCTGTTTCCTATCTTCTGATGAGATTGATGCGGCAAGTGGGGAGAGTGTCTTCCATATCGATGTCGGACTCTCCGGGGAGGAGGAGCGGGACTATATCATTGTGCTTGACGGAGAGGGTTCCGGTCCGGAGATCCCGATCAGCGATTTTCAGCCCTTCTCCTCTCTTAAGACCCTGAATGTCAATCCGAACTTTGGCCTGAGAATCACGCAGGAAACGGGAGAATACTCGAATTCCCTCAGGAATCTCACAAAGCTTCAGGATTTTACGCTCAGCTCCTGGAGCTACGGAATCACGGACTGGAAGGACTTTTTTGCGAGCCCGAAGGAGCTGAAGGCGCTCCGCGGCGCATCGATCTGGCAGCTGGATGAAATCGTAGACAGCTTTCCGAATCTGGAGACGCTGGAATTCAGCCCGGGGAGCTTCAGCTCCTATCAGTACCAGGAGAAGGCGCCTGATCTGAAAAGGCTTTCGGAGCTTTCCTCTCTTCACCGCCTCTCCACCGACCTTCTGAAGGACAATGATTATCTCCTCTCCATCGCAAATCTTCAGGAGCTCGCTCTCAATGGCGGGGGAGAAAGCGGGGCAGATTACTCGATCCTCTACCATCTCCCGCATCTCAAGGAGCTCATCGTTTATTCCGGGAAGGGATTTAAGGATCTCTCTTTCCTTTCGGCCATGCCGGAGCTTTCGAAGCTTTCCATAGAAGGTTCAGAGCTCCGGGATCTCTCGCCTCTTGCGGGAAATACCGTGCTTCAGGAGCTTTACCTGAGCCGAGACGGAAGCATCGCAGATCTCTCGGTCCTCGGGACTCTCACGGGACTTAAGAGGCTGAGCCTCTACGATACCGGCGGCGGGGAGCCGGATCTCTCCGCTCTTTCTTCTCTGGTGAGGATGGAGATTGACCAATCCTTTCTCCCCTCTGCGGTCTCTGCCCCCGCCCTTTCGGATCTCACGCTTATCGGAGGGGAAGACGGGGATCTGGAGATCCTTTCCGGGAAGACGAGCCTGGAGAAGCTCTGCATCCGGGGAGACGGCTCCGCCGAGGTGTCGCGGGAGCTGTGCGAATCTCTGAGCGGACTGAAGGAGCTCTCCGTGCAGGGAAGCTATATAAGCTTTGAGGGGATTACGCTGGATCACTGGCTCTGTGCACCGGCCCTGCAGAAGCTTGTCGTCTATGGGAGCTATAAAATCTATTGGACGGACGGATTCGTCCCGGACAATTCGACGCTTCGTGAGCTCTCGCTCATCGGGGCCCCCCAGCTCATAGTCCGGGACGCGCAGGGGATGAGGATAGAAGGCGGGGAGACGGAGCTTCAGAGCATCCTCCCGGCGCTCTCCTCCCTTCACGGGTTAAAGAGCCTTCAGATGGTGAAGGAGGGAATCTCCGACCTGGAGCCTCTCCGCGCTCTTTCGGAGCTGGAGACGCTCGATATCAGCGAGAACTATGTGAGAGACCTTCTGCCGCTCCGGGATCTCCCGTCTCTGAAAATGCTGGACGCTTCGGGGAATCCGATCCAGAACCGCTCTGCCCTTTCCGGAGATCTCTATATTCTGTCGTGATTCTTAGAGATATGCGGGGCCGCTTCGAAAGAGAGGATGGGAAGCTATGAAAATCATCGATCTGAAATGCCCGCGCTGCGGCGGGAATCTGAGCTGGGAGGAGGGCGCGGAGAGCGCGCACTGCCCCTACTGCAATGCGAATTTTGCGGTGGAACCGGAGAGGGCCAAGGTCTTCATCCAGGAGACCGTCAATAATTTCGGAGGCCCGGCCCGTCCGGAGCAAGGCCGGGAGCAAAGCCCCATCCTGCGGGGATTCCTGCTCGCTCTTGGCCTCCTGACCGCTGTCCCCCTCGCGGGCTTCCTTCTCGCAGGCCTCATCCTTTTCAGGGAGCCCTCGTCCTCCCCTGCGGAGAGAACTACGGAGGCCGCGCTTCTTAGCAGCATGACCATCGAAAATCAGACGGATCTCTCCGCTCTCCTCGGACAGACCGGCCTTTCGGAGCTCGTCATCCGGGACAGCCCGGAGATCTCTGATTACAGCGCGCTCTCTGCTCTCCCTCACCTTCGGAGTCTTTCGATTTCCGACGCACCGAAGCTTGAGGATGCCTCCTTTCTCCGAAGCCTCAGCGGGCTTGAGGAGCTCAGCCTCATAAATACGGGGATTTCGGATCTCTCTCCGCTCTCCGGAAGACTCTCCCTTATAAGCTTGAGCCTGGAGGGAAACCCCATCTCGGACTACAGCTTTCTGCCGAGTCTTCGCTCTCTTCAGACGCTTAAGCTCCGCGATGTCCCGAGGGAGAAGCTTCCGGATCTGAGCTCTCTCAGCGGCCTTTCAGAGCTTGAGACTGCTGCCTCTAAAGAGGGGGAATAGCGGAAGCCGCTTTTCCGGCAGAGGGAGGATTCGATATTTTCCGGGGGAAGAGCGCATCGCGCGGGAGATTTCAGGAGGAGACGGAGGGGATATGAAGCACTATGACATCATTATCATCGGCGCGGGGCCGGGCGGGATCTATGCGGCCTATGAGCTCGAAAAGCGGAGAAGCGATCTCAGTGTCGCGGTCATGGAGGCCGGGCACAGTCTGGAGAAGCGGCACTGCCCGATCGACGGGGAGAAGATCCCGTCCTGCATCCACTGCAAAAGCTGCTCCATCATGAGCGGCTTTGGCGGGGCAGGCGCTTTTTCCGACGGGAAGTACAATATCACAAACGATTTCGGCGGCACACTCTATGAGTATATCGGCCGGGAGAAGGCCCTTTCCCTCATGCACTATGTGGACGAGATCAATATGTCAAAGGGAGGAGAGGGGAGCCGCATTTTTTCCACCGCGGGCTCGCATTTTAAGAAGATCTGCATGCAGAATCGCCTGAAGCTTCTGGACGCCTCCGTGCGGCACCTGGGGACGGATATCAATTATATTGTCCTTCGGAATCTGTACCGTGATCTTCAGGAGGCGACGGACTTTTATTTTGATACGCCGATCGAGAAGGTCGAGGCCCGGGAGGAGGGAGGATACCGGATCGAGAGTGCGGCGGGGGAGAGCTTCTCCTGTGAGAAATGCATCATCTCCGTGGGGAGGAGCGGGAGCAAGTGGATGGAGAAGGTCTGTCGGGAGCTCGGAATTCCGACGAAGTCAAACCGCGTGGATCTCGGCGTCCGGGTGGAGCTTCCCGCCGTCATCTTCTCGCATCTCACGGACGAGCTCTATGAGAGCAAGATCGTCTACCGCACACAGCTCTTCGAGGATAATGTCCGGACCTTTTGCATGAATCCGTACGGAATCGTCGTAAACGAGAATACCAACGGAATCGTCACGGTCAACGGGCACAGCTATGAGGGGGAGGAGAAGCGTACGGAGAATACCAATTTCGCGCTCCTCGTCTCAAAGCATTTTTCAGAGCCCTTTAAGGACAGCAATGGCTACGGGGAGAGCATCGCCCGCCTCTCCAATATGCTGGGGGGCGGCGTCATCGTGCAGCGCTTCGGGGATCTCGTCCGGGGGAGGAGGAGCACGGTGAAGCGGATCGAGGAGGGGCTCGTCCGCCCGACGCTGAAGGCGACGCCCGGAGACCTGAGCCTGGTGCTTCCGAAGAGGATTCTGGACGGCATCATGGAAATGATCTATGCGCTCGACAAGATCGCTCCCGGAACTGCCAATGAGGATACGCTCCTCTATGGCGTCGAGGTCAAGTTCTACAATATGGAGGTCGCGATCGACTCCCATCTTGAGAGTTGTCATCCCGGACTCTATGTGATCGGAGACGGGAGCGGTGTCACCCACTCCCTTTCCCATGCCTCGGCGAGCGGGATCTTTGTGGCGAGGGATATCGCGGAGAGAGGATAGCGGAGCTCCGCCGGAGGCACATCTCCGCCGTGGATGATAAGGATGGCGATGAAGGGAAGGAGCTCCGGGCGGGCGGAAAGAGCGCGAAGGATTATGCCGGAAGGGCTGCGGCCTCGTTTTGTCGGATGGTGGAGCTTTGTTTGGGTCGAAGCTCCGCCGACTCAGGCCGGGATTTCTCCCCGAATCGTCGGAAAATCCCAAGACCTTTGTGAAAAAAGACGAAACAAAGCCTTACAAAAATGTGACATTTGTGCTTGACGGCAGGAGAGATCTCTGCTATCATATGTACCTGTCGCCGCAAGAATAAAGCCGGATGAAAGAGCTCGGCTCCTGCGGAAGGCAGATCAAAGGACCTTGAAAATCAAAGATCGAATCATACACA
>NZ_KI273133.1:0-2945 GCF_000469565.1 Oribacterium sp. oral taxon 078 str. F0263
AGAGTAAGACATCTGAGGCTGCGGATGGA
Source organism: Oribacterium sp. oral taxon 078 str. F0263 (assembly GCF_000469565.1). Taxonomy (NCBI): domain Bacteria; kingdom Bacillati; phylum Bacillota; class Clostridia; order Lachnospirales; family Lachnospiraceae; genus Oribacterium; species Oribacterium sp. oral taxon 078. The sequence continues at coordinate 30 of NZ_KI273133.1, forward strand.
GACATCCGCAGAGAGAAGACAAAGAGACACACGCTAGTGTCTCACCCGGAGGAATCCGGGGATGGTTAAGCGAAAAGAGCACAGGGTGAATGCCCAGGCACTGAGAGCCGAAGAAAGACGTGATAAGCTGCGAAAAGCGGCGGGGATTGGCAAATACGAGGTGATCCGCCGATATCTGAATGGGGAAACCCACCGGAGTAACCCTCCGGTACCGCAGGGTAAATTCATAGCCATGCGGAGGGAACCCGCCGAACTGAAACATCTCAGTAGGCGGAGGAAGAGAAAACAACCGTGATTCCGAAAGTAGCGGCGAGCGAAATCGGAGGAGCCCAAACCGCGGTGCGTGCACCGCGGGGTAAGGACCGCGAAAAAGTTCGAAGAGGGAGTGGAAGCGCGCTGGAAAGCGCCGCCATAGAGGGTGAGAGCCCCTTACACGAAGCTTAGAGAATGGCGCGGGATCCGGAGTACTGTCAGACACGTGGAAGCTGGCAGGAAGAAGGGGGGACCACCCCCCAAGGCTAAATACTACTCAGTGACCGCTAGCGAGAGTACTGTGAAGGAAAGGTGAAAAGGACCCCGGGAGGGGAGTGAAAGAGAACCTGAAACCCTGTGTTTACAAGCTGTGGAAGGACGAAAGTCCGACCGCGTACTTTTTGTAGAACGGTCCGGCGAGTTATCGCTGCCGGCAAGGTTAAGGATTTAAGGTCCGGAGCCGAAGCGAAAGCGAGTCTTAATAGGGCGAAAAGTCAGCAGAGATAGACCCGAAACCGGGTGACCTATCCATGTCCAGGATGAAGCCAAAGTAAAATTTGGTGGAGGTCCGAACGCACATCCGTTGAAAAGGGTGGCGATGAGGTGTGGATAGCGGAGAAATTCCAATCGAACCCGGAGATAGCTGGTTCTCCTCGAAATAGCTTTAGGGCTAGCCTCGTGTTAATGATCTTTTGCAGGTAGAGCACTGAATTCTTGAGGGGGCGTCAAAGTCTACCAAGAGATATCAAACTCCGAATGGCAGGAAGACAGACACGGGAGTCAGACGATGCGATATAAATTGCATGGTCAAAAGGGAAAGAGCCCGGATCTACAGCTAAGGTCCCAAAGTGCGTGTTAAGTGGGAAAGGATGTGCAATCTCAGAGACAACTAGGATGTTGGCTCAGAAGCAGCCACACATTCAAAGAGTGCGTAATAGCTCACTAGTCGAGAGGTCGTGCGCCGAAAATTCACGGGGCTGAAACACGACACCGAAGCTTAGGGATGGAGAAATCCATCGGTAGAGGAGCATTGAAAACCCATAGAAGCAGGACCGGAAGGTCCTGTGGAGAGTTTTGAAGAGAGAATGCCGGAATGAGTAGCGAGATGGAGGTGGGAATCCTCCAGGCCGAAAATCTAAGGTTTCCAGGGTAAAGCTGATCTGCCCTGGGGAAGTCGGGGCCTAAGGCGAGGCTGAAAAGCGTAGTCGATGGAGAACTGGTGAAGATTCCAGTACCGAATGATATCAGAACTGCGGGGACACATGGGGGAAGGAAGAGCCGGGAGAGAGAAGACCGGTGCAAGCGCCGAAAGGCGTGAAGCGGAACGAAGAAAAGTAGGGAAGCTTCCGGAGACTGTGGCGAGAAAAGCCGCTATTGTGTATCATGAGCCCGTACCGCAAACCGACACAGGTAGATGAGGAGAGAATCCTAAGGCCGACGGGAGAAGCATTGTTAAGGAACTCGGCAAAATGACCCCGTAACTTCGGGAGAAGGGGTGCCCACGAGAGTGGGCCGCAGAGAAAAGGCTCAAGCAACTGTTTAGCAAAAACACAGGTCTATGCGAAACCGAAAGGTAAAGTATATGGGCTGACGCCTGCCCGGTGCTGGAAGGTTAAGAGGAGAGGTTAGCGAAAGCGAAGCTTTGAATTGAAGCCCCAGTAAACGGCGGCCGTAACTATAACGGTCCTAAGGTAGCGAAATTCCTTGTCGGGTAAGTTCCGACCCGCACGAAAGGCGTAATGATTTGAGCGCTGTCTCAACAATGCACCCGGTGAAATTGAAGTACCAGTGAAGATGCTGGTTCCCCGCGCCAGGACGGAAAGACCCCATGGAGCTTTACTCCAGCTTGATACTGGGATTCGGCAGTGTATGCACAGGATAGGTGGGAGACTGAGAGGAGAGAACTTCGGTTTTCTCGGAGTCGCTGTTGGGATACCACCCTTATGCTGCTGGATTTCTAACCGAAGGCCGTAAGCCGGCCGCGGGACACTGTCAGGTGGGGAGTTTGACTGGGGCGGTCGCCTCCGAAAGGGTATCGGAGGCGCTCAAAGGTTCCCTCAGGATGGTTGGAAACCATCCGCAGAGTGCAAAGGCAGAAGGGAGCCTGACTGCGAGGGCGACGGTCCGAGCAGAGTAGAAATACGGACTTAGTGATCCGGTGGTATGAAAGTGGGATTGCCATCGCTCAACGGATAAAAGCTACCCTGGGGATAACAGGCTGATCTCCCCCAAGAGTTCACATCGACGGGGAGGTTTGGCACCTCGATGTCGGCTCATCGCATCCTGGGGCTGAAGTCGGTCCCAAGGGTTGGGCTGTTCGCCCATTAAAGCGGTACGCGAGCTGGGTTCAGAACGTCGTGAGACAGTTCGGTCCCTATCCGGCGCGGGCGCAGGATATTTGAGAGGATCTGTCCTTAGTACGAGAGGACCGGGATGGACTGACCTCTGCTGTACCTGTTGGGAATCGATCCCACAGCAGGGTAGGCAAGTCGGGAATGGATAAACGCTGAAAGCATCTAAGCGTGAAGCCAACCTCAAGATGAGATATCCCATCGAAAGAGTAAGACCCCTTTGAGAGAAAGAGGTAAATAGGGCTGAGGTGGAAGTGCTGCAAAGCATGCAGCTGACAGCTACTAATCGGTCGAGGGCTTATCCATAGTCGGA